>JAFTPY010000169.1 GCA_017463035.1 Lachnospiraceae bacterium | reverse complement strand
TCGAAGTCTTCATCGGAAACGGTGATCGGGTCACGGTAGGTAACCGGAACACTTTTTACGTGGGCCTTTTCAATCTTGGCTGCCCGTTCCGCCGCGGCAATTTCGGCAAGGGTCATAGCTTCCTTCTGATTGCAGACAAGAGTGGCGAATTCGTGGTACAAATAGGCAACCGTATCCGCATCGTATTGAATTGCCAGCCACTCCTTGTTGGAAAGAGAAAGGATGGCCGGGAAGGTCATGCCGCCCGTGACGGAGCCCAGCTTGTCGTATTCGGTGCCAGGGCCGGAGCGTACGTTCATGGAATTTGCCGTAACCTTTACGTTATATGCGGTGATTTTGTCCGCATAAGCCAGGGCGTTGTCACCCAGGTGCAAGTATTCGGAGAAAATGTATCCGGTTATTTTTCCGGAAGAGACCTTAGTCCATTCACCTTCCGTACCGAGAACCTCCGCAATGCCGTTTTTATAAAGCTTACCGAGAAGTTTGGTGTCGGTGGATGCGCCTTCGCGAATGTTTACAAAGTCGGTAACGTTTGCAATGGCTTTATTGAAATCCAACGGCTCCGGAGTCGGTGTTGCGGTCGGAGTCGGCGTAACCGCAGGCGTCGGCGTCGCGGTCGGTATCGGGCTCGGCGTCGGTTTAGGTGTCGGTTCCGGAGTCGGTGTAAACGCCGGGAATGAAGTGTCCGTAGGCGTGGTTTGCAAGTCGTAATCGGAAGATGATTGCACCGGTGCTTCGGTAACGGTTTCGTTTCGGGAAACAGACGCATCTTCCGTACTGTCCGCATTGACCGCAAATCCGCCGGAGAGTGCAGTGATAAAAAAGCAAGCACATCCGCAGATAACGGAAATTATGCGGTATTTCAGATGTTTCATAAAAACCTCCTGATGAAAGTCGATTGGGATAAATCACTGAAATTACACATTGTTAAGAAGTAGTATACCATAGAATAATTCTCTTGAAAAGGAATTTTTTACAAGGAGAAATTGTACAAAAAAGATGTTGACTGAGTTGTGAGTAAAATTAGGGCAAATAACGGGTAATTTGAAGAAAATTGGGGGAAATCACTGGACTTTTTTGTTAAAATGTGTTATACTATAGCAAACCTTGCGAAGGATATTTTTATGAGGATAAACGTCCGGAAAGGAGAACGGCGATGAATACAACAGAAGAGTTATTGGAGACTGCGGAAGTACAGGAAGAAGTGATTCTTCCGGCTACCGGTGCGACTCCGGACCAGGATGATGAAATGGAAATTCCGGAGGATTATTTCGCGGATGTGAAGGATGAGGATTTCGTCGCATCTGATTTTGAAGATGATGCGGAGGACATATTCCGGATGGATTTCTCCGATGTGGAAGAAGAGGAAGCCAAAGAGGCGGAGAGAGCGGCACAGAAGGAGTTAAAGAAGCAGCAGAAGCAGGCGAAGAAGGAAAAGGGCTGGTTTACCCTGATGCTTCGTATTCTGGTGATTGTGATGGGACCGATTCTGGTAATCAGCCTGTTCTATATCATCGATTCCATTTCCAGTGCAAAGAAGCTGACTCATCAGTTGGTACAGGGAGAGATGGAAGGTCTGACGGTATCAGCGGTAGAAGCTTTTACGGTATATACCCACGGCGACTATTCATATGCGGACGGCGTGTTCCTTAAGGGAACCACGGATATGGAGCCGATGTATGAGTATTTGGATGATATGAGTGAAAAGGCCGGCGTGGAAATCATTGTGATGTTGGGTGACACTTGTGTTATGACCACTTACATGGATGAGAACGGAGAACGGTATTCCGGAATACCGGTTGATACGGAAACCTATGAAAATATTTTGTTAAAACATGTATATAACGGGAATTACTATTATGATTCCGATGCTTACCTTAACGGGAAGCCGTATGCGGCGTACTATTATCCGTTAATGCAGGAAAGCTCCGGTGAAATCGTGGGTGCGGTATTCTGCGGTGTGAATCGTACCGGGATTAATAAAGACATGAACGGAGTTTTGGCATCCTTAATCATTTTCGGTATTATCTTTGCGGTTGCCACTGCATTACTTTGTTTCTTTGAAGTTAAGAAGATTACAACGCCGATTAAGAAGTCGGTGGAGGATTTGACGAAGGTGTCCGGCGGTGACCTGAGAGTAAAGGTTACAAAGGCGGAGACGAAGCGTAAGGACGAAATCGGTGACATTGCCCGGGGTGTGAAGAAGTTGTCCAAGGAGTTGAGTGAGATTGTAAAAAGTATTCAGACCTCTTCCAAGGAAGTGTCCGATTTCTCCGAGCTTATGAATGAGTCCATGAGCAGAATTGCGGAGACCGTAAGCAGTGTGAATCTTGCGGTAGAGGATATCGCGAAGGGAGCTACCTCCCAGGCAACGGAGACCATGCAGGCAAACAATCAGGTGGCTCAAATCGGTGATGCCATTGAAGTGGCGGTTACCGAAGTGGAGAATTTGAGTGTCAGTGCTAAGAAGATGGATGAGTACAGCATCGATGCGGACAAGACTCTGCAGGAGCTGTTGATTATCAGTAAAGAGGCGGACGATGCCATCAACGAGATTAAGAAACAGACCAATGAGACCAATGTATCCGCACAGCAGATTCAGAAGGCGACCGATATGATTACCGCAATCGCCAGCCAGACCAATCTCCTTTCCTTAAATGCTTCTATCGAGGCAGCAAGAGCGGGAGAGGCAGGCAAGGGATTTGCGGTGGTTGCGGATGAAATCAGACAGCTGGCAGACCAGTGTCGCACCTCCGCAGAGGAGATTCGCGATGCGGTAGCAACGTTGATTATCAATTCCGATACCAGTGTTAAGACCATGAATAACGTATCCGAAAGTATCGTAACCCAGAACGACAAGTTGGATGAGACCTTAAAGGTATTTGCTGCCTTGGGTGCGGAGGTATCTGCCGTAATGAAGGCTGTGAAGGGAATTACGGTACAGACCAAGAACTTGGCTGACCTGAGAGAAGGTGTTGTGAATATCGTGGAGGGTCTGGCCGCTATTGCGGAAGAGAATGCCGCAGGAGCACAGGAAACTTCGGCATCCATGTACGAGGTAGGTACGATTCTGGAAGAATGTACCAGACAGACTCAGGAATTGGTTGGATTAAAGGAAGAGTTGGAAAAGAATCTTGCTTTGTTTGTTGTGGCTGAGGAAGAGACAGAGGAGCTTGCCGAGGAGATTGCGGCAGAGGATTCCGCTACGGAAGCAACAGAGCCGGAAACCGGTGAGGAAGCCGTACCGGTTGAGGAGCAAGGCGAGACCGAAGCATAAGAGGTATAAGAAAACAGAAAAGAAAACCAAGCGGGGGCTGTCGTACGGGTGAAGTGCGACGCCCCGTTTCATTGTACGATAGGAAGATGGCGGATTATTAAATAAAAAGGAAAAGGCAGGGAAAAGAAATGGAATTATTTGAGTATTTAAACGGAGCGGTGACTCCTTACCATGCAGTGGAGTTGGGAGCGGAGTTTCTTGCAAAAGCCGGATTTACGGAACAGAAACTGGCGGAGCCTTTTGACGTAGAGCGCGGGAAGGGCTATTTTATCCGTGTGTACGGTACGGGTTTGGTGGCTTATACGGTAGGAGGAAAGTTTAAGGCGGAGGATGCCCTGCATCTGGCAGTAGCGCATACGGATGCGCCGTGTTTGCGGGTAAAGCCTGTGGCGGAACTGTTGTCGGGAGAATACAAGCGTCTGGATGTGGAAGTATACGGCGGAGCGATTTTAAATACCTGGTTTGACCGACCGCTTTCTTTGGCGGGCCGTGTGGTGCTGCGGGGAAAGGACGCATATTCACCGCAGCTTGTAACAGTGGACATGAAGCGTCCGCTTCTTACGGTACCGAATCTGGCCATTCACATGAACCGGGAAGTAAATAAAGGTGTGGAGTACAAGCCGCAGAGAGATTTGTTGCCGCTTTTGGGAATGTTAAAGGAAGGGGAGTCCAAGGAGGCATATCTGAGAGGGTTGCTGGCAAAGGAGCTGCAGGTAAAGGAAGAAGAGATTTTAGATTATGACCTGACGGTATATTGTGCGGAGCAGGCCTGCTATCTCGGGGAGGAGGAGGAGTTTATTTCCGCACCGCGTTTGGATAACCAGCTTTCCTGTTATGCGCTGCTGGAGGCGATTTCTGCAGGAACGCATGCATCGGGCATCTGTATGGCGGTGCTGTATGACCACGAGGAAATCGGAAGCCGCTCCAAACAGGGCGCGGACAGTGCATTGACAGGGGCGATTATCGAGCGGATTTATGCGGGGCTGGGTTTGGGACGAGAGATAATGCAGGCTGCATTGGCGAAGAGTATTATGCTGTCGGTGGACGGTGCCCATGCGTTGCATCCGAACCGGCAGGATGTGTATGACCCGGTGAACCGTGCTACCGTAAATAAGGGAATTGCTCTGAAAATCAACAGCAGCCAGCGATATGCCTTTGATACGGAGACAGTGGCTGTGGCACAAGTGCTTTGTGAAGAAGCGGGTGTTCTATATCAGAAGGTTGCAAACCACTCGGATCAGGCCGGAGGAAGTACGTTGGGCCCGATTCTTTCTTCCTGGATTCCGATGCGTGCCATTGATCTGGGAGTGCCGCTTTTAGCGATGCATTCCGCCAGAGAACTGGCAGGAAAAGCAGATGTAGACTATTTACTTCGCTTTTTAACCAAATTTTACTCATAGTTTTTGTGCAACTGTCACAAAAACAGAGAGTGAAACTATAGTCCTATTGACATTTTTTTCAAATTATAGTAGACTATGGAAGCAATCAATATTTGGAGAAGGTATTGATTAGAGGAAGAAAACGTTGGGGAACGTGCAAAGGCAAAAGGGAAAGACCGGCTTGAAAGTGCGGTACGTAAGTGACCGGACTGATGGTCGGTCTTTTTCTTGATAACTCGGAGGCAGTATGAACCTGATTACTATAGAACACGTATCGAAAAGTTATACGGAGAGGATGTTGTTTGACGATGTTTCCCTTGGAATTAACGAGGGGGACCGTATCGGAATTATAGGAATTAACGGCACCGGAAAGTCTACCTTTTTAAAGATTCTGGCGGGGCTGGAGGAGCCGGATGCCGGAACGGTGATTAAAGGAAAAGAAGTGCGGATTGCATATTTGCCGCAGAACCCGGTGTTTACGGACGATAAGACGCTCTTAGAGAATATTGTGGAGGGTCTGGTACATCCGGAGGAGTACCGTGACATTCCGGGGGAGGCGTCAGCCATGCTTCGGAAGCTTGGAATTCCGGAAACAGATGTCGTACCGTCCACATTATCCGGAGGACAGAGAAAGCGTGCGGCGTTGGTGCGGACGCTTTTGATGCCGGCGGATGTGCTGATTTTGGACGAGCCGACCAACCATTTGGATTCCGCAATGACGGAGTGGCTGGAGGAATATTTAAAGAAAAACGGAAAAGCTTTGGTGATGATTACCCATGACCGTTACTTCCTGGATGCGGTGACCAACCGGATTGTGGAACTGGATAAAGGAAAGCTTTACTCCTACAAGGAAAACTATACCGGTTTCTTGTTGTTAAAGGCGGAGCGTGAGGCGATGCAGCTGGCAACGGAGCGGAAAAACCAAAGTCTGTACCGTCAGGATCTGGCATGGATGATGCGGGGCGCAAGAGCCCGCTCCACCAAACAGAAGGCCCATATCGAGCGGTTTGAGGCTTTAAAGAACCGGGAAAAAATCCAGGTGGACGGCGAGGTGGAAATCAATGCCCTTTCCTCACGTTTGGGAAAGAAAACCATAGAAGTAAACGGTATTTCCAAGTCCTTCGGAGAGAAGACACTGATTCGGGATTTCAGCTATATTTTTCTTTCTACGGACCGTATCGGCATTATCGGGCCCAACGGTTGCGGAAAGAGTACCTTTTTGAAAATCGTGACCGGAAATCTGGCACCGGATGAGGGAACGGTGGAGTTCGGTACCACCATTAAGGTGGGCTATTTTATGCAGGAAAACGAGGCACTGAATCCGGATATCCGGGTGATTGATTCCGTCAGGGAAGTGGCGGAGTATATCGAGACTTCGGAAGGAAAAATCAGTGCGTCCCAGATGTGCGAAAAGTTTTTGTTTACGGATGCCATGCAGTATACTTTAATCGGAAAGCTGTCCGGCGGAGAGAAGCGCCGTCTGGCACTGCTGCATGTGTTGATGGAGGCGCCGAACGTGCTGATACTGGACGAGCCGACCAACGATTTGGACATTCGTACCCTGACCATTTTGGAGGATTATCTGACCCGCT
>JAFTPY010000021.1 GCA_017463035.1 Lachnospiraceae bacterium | reverse complement strand
TCGCCTACCACATACGCGGTAATCTCGGACTGCTTTTCAACAACTGCCTTCTTAATGTCCTTTAAGAAAATGTAGTCGCCGTTCTTAAACGGTAACTCACCGTCGATTAAGAACGGAAGCATGCCCCAGTTGATAAGGTTACTGCGGTAACGCTTGGTTGCGTATTCCTTCGCAATGTTTGCAAGACCACCCAGCACCTTCTGACAGCTTGCTGCCTGCTCACGGGCGGAACCGTCACCCGGCTTTGTCGCGTAAATCACACTACCGATTTCGGTTGCGGACGGATTTACCTCCATCTGCTTTGCCACTTTATCGAAAGCAGCCGCAACCTCTGCATTTGCCTCGCTGATGGAAGCCCCTGCGATTCTTGCCTTCTCTGCCTTCTGTACTTCCTTTGCACGACCAACATATGCCTGATCCTTTCTGGAAAGGGTAAACTCAGCCAAACCAAGCGGGTTGGAGCGGTAAGAGGAAGTCTCACCGGACGGAATCAACTCGTCGGTGGTGGTAACCGGGTCATGAATCTCGGAAACTACCTTTAACAGCATATCATCGGTCAAAGCGGACATTGCCGGCCAGTCCACGATACCCGGTCCGAACTTCACTTCTGCATCCTTATCCGGCTTTCCTGCGCCGAAGTAAACTCTATTCTCATAAATGGAAGAATCAAAATAGTAAGCCGGCTTCGTAAATACGGTATCAAGCTCATCCGCACCGGTTAAGAAGCCCTTGTTTGCTGCGGTTGCCGCGATGGAACGTGCATCCATAAGAGCAACGGAAGCAATCTGACCGTTGGTAACCTTGGAACCTTCACGGTTCGGGAAGTTACGGGTGGAGTGACGGATACTGAGACCGTTATTAGCCGGAACATCGCCTGCGCCGAAGCACGGTCCGCAGAATGCGGTACGGATGGTAGCACCTGCGCGCATAAGCTCTGCCACTCTGCCGTTCTTAACAAGCTCCATGAAAATCGGCTGGCTGGCCGGATATACGCTTAAGGAGAACTCATCGTTACCGATGAACTTATCCTTTAAGATATCCGCAGCATCACAGATATTTTCAAAGCCGCCGCCTGCACAGCCTGCGATAACGCCCTGCTCAATATAGAGCTTGCCGTTACGGATCTTGTCGCGAAGCTTATAAGTAACCTTATTGTTATCAAGGCTGACAAGAGCCTTCTTCTCAACCTCAGCTAAGATATCCTCTAAGTTTGCCTTTAAATCAGCGATGGTGTATACATTGCTCGGATGGAACGGCATCGCAATCATCGGACGAATCTTGTCAAGCTCTACCTCGATGATACCGTCGTAATAAGCTACCGGTGCAAGCTTTAATTCCTTGTAATCTTCCTTACGTCCGTGCATCTCATAGAACTCTTCCACTGCGGAATCGGTCTCCCAAATAGAGGAAAGACAGGTGGTCTCCGTGGTCATAACGTCCACGCCGATACGGTAATCCACGCTCATGTTGTGAACGCCTTCACCGAAGAACTCCATTACCTTATTGTTTACATAGCCGTTGGCGAATACAGCACCGATAATCGCCAGTGCGATATCCTGCGGACCTACACCCTTGGCCGGCTTACTGGTCATATGTACGCCCACTACCTTCGGCATGTTGATGTCGTAGGTCTTATTGAGGAGCTGCTTAACAAGCTCCGGGCCGCCCTCACCCACTGCCATGGTACCCAATGCACCGTAACGGGTATGGCTGTCGGAACCGAGAATCATCTTACCGCCGCCTGCCAGCATTTCTCTTGCAAACTGGTGAATAACAGCCTGATGCGGCGGAACGTAAATACCGCCGTAACGCTTTGCGCAGGAAAGACCAAACATGTGGTCATCCTCGTTGATGGTACCGCCTACCGCACAAAGACTGTTATGGCAGTTGGTCAGAACATACGGAACCGGGAACTCGGTGAGTCCGCTGGCTCTTGCGGTCTGAATAATACCCACAAACGTAATATCGTGAGATGTCAGCTTATCGAACTTAATCTTTAACTTGTCCATGGAACCGGAGGTATTGTGTGCCTCTAAAATTCCGTAAGAAAGCGTTGCTTTCTTTGCTTCTTCTGCTGCCGGAACAGAGCCCAGCATCGCAGCAACCTTCTGCTTGCCGTCTGCGGTATCCTCGATGACTTCACCGTTTACCACATACGCACCGTTTTTCAATAATGTAATCATACTTTTACCCTTTCTAACGTCTATCGACGCCCGTCTATTCTATTCAAAGCCGAAGCTATCTTAATCGATATTATAGCCTTCCTTCGGATTGATATAGTATACATCATCACAACCTGTAACTGTCGTGGAGTTAAACAGACCTTCGCCTGCTTTCAAACGAAGAATCAACTCCTCCTCCTTTGTATCATCCAATTCAAAGCTGATTTTACCTTCGAAGTCATATAAAAACTGACCGGTCTGTACCAATGCATCACCACCGTCCTCAAATACCATGTATACAGACAGCCATGCATCTCCCATCAATTCGGACAAAGCAAGATTTTCCGTAGATTCCTTTCTCTCCGTTTTCGGGAGAACATTTTCAAAATCCATAATATCAATAATTTCTCCGCTTTCATCCTCATACCAGAACTGCAACTGCTTAATCGTGTGAGAAGACTTGTTTTGAACAATTAATTTGTTTTCCATGCCCTTCTCAACACAAATCAATACCACTACCGCAAGCAAAAGGACGCACACTGCAGCCAGGGCAAAATATACCTTTTTGAAATCCGGCTTCGGTGCTTCCTCCTTTTTTTTGCTCTGATATATATAATTATTTGTCTTAACCTTACTCATTACCCATCTCCTAAATCATATAATCTCCCAAAAAAAGAGGTGATGCCGTCTGCGTCACCTTCTTTTTGTATTTCCTGTACTTAAACCAGTTTCAATAAGAAGTACAACTTAACCTCTCCGCCTTCATATACCAGCGGAACCTTAATTGAAGTCAAATTCGGTGACGTCAGCTTTGTGCTACCCATACCGAGTGTAGGCGGAGTAATGTCGATTCTGACATTGTTATTGGAAAGCAGGGTTGCTGCATTTCCCATAATCATGTTTCCAAGCTCACTTAATGCGCTCTTTGCCATATCGTCAATCTCAGCCACAGGCATTCCCATCATCATACGGGATGCCACATCCTTAGCAGCCTCTAAATCAAAAACAATACAAACCTGCCCGGTCATCTCACCGGTCACACCCAGCATGATAAACACCGGTTCTCCGTCGATACACATATTATCCTTGGATATCTGTCCGACCTTCGTCTGAATACTGCAAACCTGCGACAAAATCTGTTGTGCCGATAACAAAAACGGGTTGATGTGCTCTACCGAAATAATTCCTGCCATAGTATTATCCCCATACCTTTCTTAGCTGTGCGCCAACTCTTTCGTAGTAAACGGCTTCATTGCATTAGCAACCAATCCCAGCCCCTTTTATATTATCTCTATCATACCAAATTTGCGCGTGAGTTTCAATACTTTTCCTAATTTTTTAAAAAAGCAGATAAATCAGTGAAATTGCAAGGCCCATAGCCGCTAATAAAAGGCCGAAGGATACACTCCCGATAACAAGAGAAAAGGTCTGTCTTGCCTCTAATTCACTAACGGCAAACACCGAAACAAAGGACTTTGTAATCGGATGATTGCGAAAAATCGTCTTATTCAGCAATACCACAATACCGTCCATTGCCGTGCCGAGCATATGGGTTACTCTGGTACCTACCCAGATCGACATCTTGCGTTTTCTCGGTGCAAATACGGTTGCCCGTAAAAGTCCGGCCACACTGTCTATAACAGTATCGCAGATTCTGCTGAAAAATGCAAGAACAAACGGTAACGCATATAAAACCACCGGACGGTACACAGACTCTTCTAAATCAATCCAAGCCGGAATACGGTTCACATAAACTCTTCTTCCGTTTTCTTTTTTCATCAACAACCCGCGAACCACCAGCAAATAAACAACAACACCGATTCCTACGGAAATCAATGCTCCCTTTAAATTTGCAAAAGCAAGCCAGTGTATTTCGTGACCTTCACCGTTCAAGATTACGGTCGGACCGAAAAACGCTTCTGCCAAATGCCCGATTTTCGCAAAAATTACATTCGGAGTCAACCCCAATACCGGAATCAACACTGCGGAACCACATACCGCAATTCCGGACAGCAACGTCATACTGCTCTTCTTTTCCGTTTCCTCTCCGTCACCCTTTTCCACAAAAATCGCAATGAAAAGCTTTAACATATACGCAAGCGTCAGACCTCCGGAAATCAAAAACAACACTTCCACGGTTTTGAACATACCGATTTCCCCGTGCAGTCCCGCCGCCTCCAGATGATGCATATGCTCCACCAGACTCTCGTGCAACAAAGTCTTACTGATATAGCCGTTAAAGCCCGGTATACCGGCCAGTCCCAATCCGCCGAAAGCAACCGCAACCGCCAAAAACGGATGTCTTCTTCCGTAGCCGCGTACCTTGTTTAAATCCAAGGAATGTGTGTTCATATATACTACGCCCGCAGCAAGGAACAACACCAGCTTAAGCACTGTATGATTTACCATGTGGAAAACAGTTCCCGACAATGCGATTCCGTGACCTCCCATAATACCGATCATACCGATACCCAAAGTAATAAAACCGATCTGGGATACGGAGGAACAAGCCAGCGTGCGCTTAATATCCACGGAAAACAGTGCGGATACAGCTCCCAACACCATAGTAATCGTACCTAAAACCAAAATCACCTTTCCCCAAGTGCCGTCCGCAAACAACAAATGACAGTTCACCAGCAACATACCGAAAATACCGCACTTGGTTAACATACCCGAAAGCAATGCCGAAGCCGGTGCCGGAGCAGCCGGATGTGCCTTCGGAAGCCAGATATGAAGAGGAAATACGCCCGCTTTTCCTCCGAAGCCTACCGTAAGCAGTGCCGCAGCCACATACAAATACGTCTGTCTGTTTCCGAAATTACCGCCCTCTCCCGCAAGGAACGCGGTTGCCGCCTCACGCATATCGGAAATCATAAGTGTCCCAAATGCATGCTCCAGCATAAAAATCCCCATTAACATGGACAATCCGCCGATTACGGCTACCGCAAGATATGTCTTCGATGCCCGCAGTGCCGCATCGGTTTCCTCCTGAGCCACCCACACATAGGAGGTAAAGGACATAATTTCAAAAAACAAAAATAAAGTCAGTAAATCTGCAGCAAAGAACACGCCCAACACCGCAAAAAACGTTATAAAATAAAACACAAAATATCTGGTCAAATGTCTGTGACGGTAAAAATACTGCTTCGAAAACAAAAGCGTCATTACCCAAAGTAAGGTAGCCAGTAATGCATAAACAACACGAAATCCGTCGGTTGCAAATCGCAACGTCTCTATCATAACATACTGCCTCCTTCCGTAACACTCGCAATTATTTCATAAAATACCTGCGGAGAAATCCGCGCAAAGGCTTCCGTCAGCGGTTGCGCAAACACGCCCAGCAACACAATCAACACACATAAAAGCACCAACGGAACCGTCATATAAGCATTAGCCTCACACCGCTTCGTTTCCGGTGCAACTCCGCTCTTCGACGGAAAACACGCTTTGAACACAACCAAAAACAAATAAATCGCCGTAAGAACCGCAGAAACCAAAAGGACGGCAATTCCCGCATAACCCAACGGATTTTTTGCATGCAATGCCGCTTCCGCCAGATTCCATTTACTTAAAAAGCCCGGAAGCGGCGGAACACCCACCAATGCAGCGGATGCCAACGCAAAGCAGGAAAAGGTAACCGGCATACGCTTTCCCATTCCCCGCATGTCATGAATGTATTCCTGTCCCGTTTTGTAAAGCACCGCACCTGCACAGAAAAATAATGTTATCTTAACAACACCGTGAACCACCATATGAGTCAAAGCACCTGTCAAACCGGCCGGAGTCATTAAGGACGCTCCGAATACGATATAGGACAAATTACTGATGGTGGAATAAGCCAGACGACGTTTTAAATGCTGTTCCTTTAAAGCCATTGCGGAGCCGAACAAAATCGTTACCAGTGCCGCACCCATAACAATGTACTGCGCAAAGCTTCCGTAAAGCAATTCCGTACCGAAGCTGAAGTAAGTAATTCGAATAATAGCAAACGCACCGGCCTTTACCACCGCTACCGCATGTAACAAAGCCGTTACCGGGGTCGGTGCTACAGACGCGGTCGGAAGCCACAAATGGAACGGAAACACTGCCGCCTTAACTCCGAAACCGAAGGCAGTCATTACATAGGCCAACCGTAACAACTGCTCCTGCACTGCAGTATACTCCCCGGTCAACACACCTCCGTATACAAAATGAATTCCTTCACCGAAGGTCAGGATAAATGCGATACCGATAAATGCAAACGCCGCGCCGCCCACCGAATAGGTCACATAACGTCTGCCCGCAAACACAGATTTCTTACTCATTCCGTGCATCACAAGCGGAAGTGTTACAAAGGTCAGCAATTCGTAGAACAAATACAACGTCATCAAATTCGACGCAAATGCAATTCCTACCGTTATACCGTAGGTCATGGTAAAGAAGGTGAAGAATGTATTTTCCTTTCCTTCATGCTTCATATATTCAAAGGCATAAAAGGTAGCAATCGGCCAAAGAATCGAAATCAATGAACCGAATACACAGCCCAGCCCGTCCATGTGGAAGGAAATAGACAGCTTACCTGCCATATTAAGAAGCATAAAATCCCCTTCCGGACGTACGACAAACATAATCAGAAACATCAGCAGCGTATTAACAACGGTTACCGCGCCGACATACCATTGGCGTGCTTTTCTGCTCTCAAAACGAAACAACGGAATCAATGCACCGAACAGAACCGGTACAAAAATCGGAAGTAACATCAGATATTGACTCATATCGTTCTCCTTTCCGCTCTTTTAAAGCAAGCTCGTTCCGAGCTTCGTAACAAACGTAACCAACGGGGACGCAAAAACACCGAGAAGTAACGCAGCAGCCGCAAATATCACACACGGAACCAGCATGGACACATGTCCTTCTCGAGGTTCCGGCGTAGCCCCCACAAAATTCTTCCCCCGGAAAAATCCGTCCGCCGTAATCGATAACAGATATCCGGCAGTCAACAATGCACTTACCAGAAGCACCGCCGGTCCCACATAGGAAAACACACCAACGGACGCATCCATTGCACCTTTTGCCAAATACCATTTACTGACAAAGCCCGACATCGGCGGAATTCCCACCAATGCCAAAGAAGCAAAGGTAAAGCACCAGAAGGTAACCGGCAAATCCTTTCCCATACCGCGCAAGCCCTCTACTCTTTCCTCTCCGGTCTGATGGATTACGGTACCGGCAAACAGGAATAAACCGTTCTTAATTACCGAATGAAATACTACATGCAGCAATGCAGCGGCAAAGCCTGCCGGTGTAAACAATGCCAGACCAAACAACACATAAGATACCTGGCTGACCGTAGAGTACGCCAGACGTTTCTTTAATATTTTTTCCTTATAAGCCAGCATAGAGCCCATAAATACCGTAATCAGTGCAAGCGTTATGAACACTGTCTGCACATAAGTCCCTGCCAGATAATCCATTCCTATCACATAATATAAACTACGGATAATTCCCAGCACACCTGCTTTTGTAATTACACCGGACAATACCGCAGACGCCGGGGCCGGGGCCACCGGATGCGCCGTCGGAAGCCATCCGTGCATCGGAAACATACCAGCCTTTGTACCGAAGCCTACAATTAACAGTACCGCCGCAAGAAGTACCTCGCTACGGTTTGCATTCTCAAGCAACGCACCGCCCGCAAAATGCAATCCTTCCGTATTTCCGGCCATCAAAAAGATCCCCGCCAGTGCAAAGCTTGCGCCCGCAACGGAATAAAACAAATACTTTCTTGCCGCACGAATGGATTCTTTCGTCCGATTATAAAACACAAACGGAACTGTCATTAACGTCATCCATTCATAGAACAAATAAAAAGTCACCAAATTTCCGGCCAGACCGATTCCCTGTAACACACCGAGTGCAATCAGATAAAAGCCGTAAAACATTACCGGTCGCGGAGTTTCCTTTAAATAACGGAAGGAATAAATACCCACCAACAGCCATACAGAAACAGCCAAAACTCCAAACAAACCGGAAAGGCCGTCGTTACACAACACCAGACGAACGGTCGGCGTCAGACAAAAGCATTCTACTGTTGTCTTCTCCATAAATACAGTTGCAAGTACCGGTATCATTTCCGCCGCCAATACCGTTGTCACATACATCGTCTGCACCTTACGGTTTCCGCGACGCGCCACTCCAAACAAAAGACAGCCTGCTACCACTGGAAACAGAATCCGTAACAATAATAATATTTCTCTTCCCATCGTTTGCCTCCTTTGTTATGAAAACATATGTAAGCC
>JAFTPY010000168.1 GCA_017463035.1 Lachnospiraceae bacterium | reverse complement strand
TTTGCCGCAGCGCCGTTGCCGGCTGCCTCCATCTGATGCATATTCATCATAATGAAACGGCTTGCGTTCCATACCTTATTCGCAAAGTTTCTGCTTGCTTCCACACGCTCCATGTAGAAACGCATATCGTTACCCGGTGCATTACCGGTAATCAGGGTGAAACGAAGGGCATCGGCACCGTACTGGTCAATGATTTCCAGCGGGTCGATACCGTTTCCTAAGGACTTACTCATCTTACGTCCCTGAGAATCACGTACCAGACCGTGGAACAATACAGTCTTAAACGGCTTTTCCTTCATCTGCTCGTAACCGGAGAAAATCATACGGATAACCCAGAAGAAGATAATGTCGTAACCGGTAACCAGGACGTCCGTCGGATAGAAGTACTTTAAGTCCTCGGTCATCTCCGGCCAACCTAACGTGGAGAACGGCCACAGTGCGGAGGAGAACCAGGTATCCAAGGTATCCGGGTCCTGCTCTAAGTGGTCGTGTCCGCATTTCGGACAAACCTTCGGCGCATCTGCAGTCTTTGCCACAATAATCTCACCGCACTTGTCACAGTAGTATGCCGGGATACGATGTCCCCACCACAGCTGTCTGGAAATACACCAGTCACGGATGTTGTCGGTCCAGTTAAAGTAGGTCTTTTCCATACGCTCCGGAACAAGGGTGATTTCCTTGTTCTTAACCGCCTCTACCGCCGGCTTAATCAGCTCATCCATCTTTACGAACCACTGCTGCTTGATTAACGGCTCAACGGTGGTCTTACAACGGTCGTGGGTACCTACGTTATGGGAGTAGTCTTCGATGCGAACCAAAAGTCCCATCTCATCCAACTCTTTTACAATCTGCTTTCTTGCTTCGTAACGGTCCATGCCGGCGAACTTGCCGCCTGCCGCATTAATCGTTGCGTCGTCGTTCATAATGTTGATTTCCGGTAAGTTATGACGCTTTCCTACCTCAAAGTCGTTCGGGTCATGGGCCGGGGTAATCTTAACCACACCGGTACCGAAATCCATTTCTACATAGTCATCCGCAATAATCGGAATCTCACGGTCAACAAACGGAAGCATTACGGTCTTACCTACCAAATGAGTATAACGCTCATCGTTCGGGTTTACAGCCACAGCGGTATCACCAAGCATAGTCTCCGGACGGGTGGTAGCGAACTCTAAGAATTCGTCGGTACCTACTACCGGATACTTAATGTGCCAGAAATGGCCTGCCTGCTCTTCGTATTCTACCTCCGCGTCGGAGATGGAGGTCTTACAAATCGGACACCAGTTTACGATACGGGAGCCCTTATAAATCATCTTCTTCTCATAGAGCTTTACGAACACTTCCTCAACGGCCTTATTACAGCCCTCGTCCATGGTGAAACGTTCTCTGTCCCAATCACAGGAAGAACCCAGTTTCTTAAGCTGGCTGATAATACGTCCGCCATACTCCTTCTTCCACTCCCAGGCACGTTTCAGGAATCCCTCACGGCCAAGGTCTCTCTTATCGATGCCTTCCTTCTTCATCTGCTCGATAATCTTAACCTCTGTTGCGATACTTGCATGGTCCGTACCCGGCTGCCACAGTGCATTGTAGCCCTGCATTCTCTTATAACGGATTAAAATATCCTGCATGGTATTATCCAGTGCATGTCCCATGTGAAGCTGACCGGTAATGTTTGGCGGCGGAATCACAATGGTAAACGGCTTCTTAGTTTCATCCGGCTCGGCATGGAAATACTTCTTATCCAGCCACTTTGCATACAATCTGTCTTCTATGTCCTTCGGATCATAGGTCTTTGCTAATTCTTTCTGCATACGATTTCCTCCTTAAAAATATTAATAAGAGTCTGCTTGCAGACTCTTTGCGCCGAGCGCGGTGGCTTGCGACTTATTCAAAACGCGCGAGTGCGCATCCCGCCGAGCGCCGTTTTGTTTTAAAGGAGTCTTTTCCTTTTAAAACAAAACGGTCAATCCATCCTATAAGGACGAATTGACCGTGGTACCACCTTACTTCGCAGCAAACTTCTACTGCCTCTTTGTCTGTAACGGGACCTCCCGGTAGTCTCTACTGCAACCCCTTCCCGCCATCACGGGAATCCGTCTCTTCAAAACCACTGCTCCAAAGCTACCTTCCATAAGCAAGCCTTTACAGGACCTTTCAGCCGGTGAGTCCCGCTCTCTTTCAAGATGACTTATGTACTCCTCTTCTTCTGCGCATTTTAAACGATATGTGTCTATCTTAATCGAAGATTTTTAAAAAGTCAAGCACATTTTCCGAATCTCCGCAAACTTTTTGTTGTTATTATATAGGAATTAAGACCCAAACTTTTACAAAACTCTTGTTTTTCTATTAGAATAGTATTATAATTACACTGAATTAAATTCGTTTTTAGGCAATGATTTTTATATATTGATTGTTCTGCCGTCAAAGAGAGGGGTAATCTATGCGATTTATGAATCAATCAGCAAAAAAACAAAGCCAGCACTTGGACGAACTGACCGGAATCTACAACCAGCAGGCTTTTTTCGAGTATACCGAACAAATGCTGAAGGAATGTCCGGATACTTCTTTCTGCCTGATTTACTGGAATATTCGTAAATTCCGAACCACCAACGACCTATTCGGTTGGGAAGCCGGCGATAAAATTCTGATTCACTGGGCCAATTCTCTCCGCGAAATTCTCCAGGACGAGCGTTCTGTTTATGCACGTCTGGATCACGATAATTTCATTTGTTGTGTCACGGAGGATTTTTTGGAACGCAGCGACTGGACGAAACTGGGCGAAATCTGCTACACTGCCGAAGGAACGGAATATCACTTCTATTCCTGCTGCGGCCTCTATCGCATTACCGACCGTTCCCTTCCCCTTTCCAATATGATTGACAAAGCCCGTGCGGCCATGGAAACCATAAAGAATAACTATATGACTCTTTATGCCTGGTACGACGAAAGCATGTGGAATACGTTATTGGAAGAACAGCGTATGAACGTAGAATTCCGAAAGGCCATCGAAGAACGACAGTTTAAGGTATATTATCAGCCGATTTGTCGTTCCAGCGACGGGCTCATTACCAGTGCAGAGGCCTTAATTCGCTGGCAGCACCCGGTGAAAGGTATGATTTCTCCGGGTTCCTTCATTCCGCTGTTTGAAAAGAACGGTTTTATCAGTATATTGGACCGCTATGTATGGGACGAAGTATGCGCCATGCAGCAATCCCGTCTGGACCAGGGTCTGGCTACCGTACCGGTTTCCGTCAATGTTTCCAGAGTAGAGTTTTATAACCCGACTCTTTGCGACGACATCCGTAACATCGCCAAAAAGCATAACATATCTCCGGATTTATTAAAAATCGAAATTACGGAAAGTGCCTACGCCGACAATCCGGTACAGGTAATGGAAGCGGTAAAGAAGCTCCACTCCTACGGTTTTTCCGTATTAATGGACGATTTCGGAAGCGGTTACTCTTCCTTAAATATGTTAAAGGATTTGCCGATTGATGTCCTGAAAATCGATATGCGTTTTCTGGATGATTTAGACAAGGACCAGAAAGCCGCAATTATGCTGGAATCCATTATCCGCCTGGCAAAGTGGATGAAATTAAGCGTCGTATCGGAGGGCGTAGAGACCCAGAAAGAATGGGAATACCTACGCAGTGTAGAATGTGATGCGGTTCAAGGCTACTACTTCTACAAGCCGATGCCGCAGGAGGACTTCATTAAGCTTTTAGATAAGTCCGCCGCCAACAGCACCAACCTTTTATTCCATGCCTGGCCGGAAGAGGACGATTCCATTCTGGATATTTTCAATCATACCAACACCCTGGAAAGTATTCTTTTCTACAGCATGTTAGGGGGCATGGGAATTCTGGAGCTTTGTGAGGACAATGTGGAATTAATCAGGGCAAACAAAGGTTTTTATGAAGCCCTTTACGGTTCTGCGAATTACGACCGTAAAATTTTAAATATCCCGTTTAAAGAACCGGAACGCAGTCTGATTTTAGAACAGTGCCGCATTGCAAAGGAGGATTCCAAAGTCCAGCAGTTCCAGCTTCACCATAATCTGGATGACGGCTCCTTCGTATGGCTCGCCGTGAAACTGCGTTATTTCGGCGGCAATCCGCACCGTTCCCGTTTCCTGATTGCCGTTGATAACATAGAAGACCAAAAACGTCTGGAACGTGAACGATATGTAACAAACTACAGTTCCGTTCTGTTAAAGCTTTATGACCGGGTATATCATCTGGATTATTCCGCCGGTACCGTTGAGCTGTTACATTCCGACGGGGACGATTTCATCAAACCGCAGACCCAGTACACATTTGCGGACTTTTTCAAAAAACTGGCGGAGGTCACCAATGCCGCAGATTTAAAGAAGCTGGAAATCATACGAAATAAGCCGTTACTGGATGAGACCTTAGAAAAGGAGCACACCAACTGTCTTATTGTCCACTATGACGTCAACACAAAAAATACCGTAGTCGGAACCATCGCATACTTTTTCAAAGCAGAGCTTCCTGACGGCGGTGAGCAGTATATTTGTTGCGTAAAAAAGAATATATAATTATTTTCCTCCTTTATACTCTTTAAAAAAAAACGGTGCCGGATTTCCTTCCGACACCGTTTTTATGTCTGCAAAATAATCGTGTTCCCTTACGTTGAAAGCCTCTCTAGGCCTTAATCGCCTCCAGAACAAGCACCCAGTCCTGCCCCTTCCCTCCGGTCGGCGGCACTACAAGGGAATATGATCCCGCCTGCAAAATACCGAATACCGTTTCTTCACCGGTGCGCGGATTATACCAGGATGCTTTTATACACTTCGCGCCGGCAAATCCGGTCAAATCTACGGTAAAACTCTCCCCCAACGGAGAATAAACATACGCATAATCCGTTCCCCTTGCCGCTGCCATCCGTCCCATGCCCGGAAAACGCTCAACAACCAGCTCCGGCGACGGACAAAGAGAGGCATACTCTCTCCTCAGGCGCAGCTCCTTTACCCACTTCATCTGCTCCGCCCCTTCATGAGTCAAGGCCTCCTTCCAGGTATATGGGAAATAATCCGAGACATTCTTTGTCATGCTCCATATTGCGTGATTGCCGTAGGTATGTCCGCAGGCTCCCGCAAGCACAGACCAATAGGCATTCTGCCGCACATCCGCAGCATCCCAGAAATAACCGACGGAAGCATCAAAACAGGCCGGATGGTCCTCGTACCGCGGTTCGGAATCCAGATACGGCTTCTCCGATGCCTTTGCCATCTTTTGCATCACTTCTTCTATCTGATAGCACCGGTCTGTGGCATGACTGGTCTGCGCCGTATGAAAATCGATATACTCCGCATCCGCAAGAAAATCCGTGGAATCCTGCGCTCCCGGCGGATGAAACGTAATCAGATGAACCGTATCCACCGAACGGATTCCCGCTGCCATGGCATCGATTATCTTCCGATGAGGTGCTTCCAGCTTCCGATCACCGCCCAGCATCCAGATAATATTCCAACAGTCCTTATAACGGTTTGCAATCCACTGTCCGTAGGTATAGGCATTTTCCTCGTTAAAAATTACCGGTCCCTTGCCCCAACATAAATTAAACTTATCTCCCCAGGTCGGCAGCATCACCACAAACATCCCATGCTTTGCCGCCGTTTCTACCGCAAAATCCACATGCTCCCAGTAAGAATACTCCCCTTCTGTATCCGGGCGCACAGGATCCGGCAGCCCGTCCGTCATACAAAGCGGCACTCTCCCGTAAGCATTCGAAGTCGTCAAGCCTTCCAGCTCCGCCAAAGCCACTGCCTGTACCGCAGTAAACCCCTGGCGTTTCCGTTCCGCAAAGTAAAGCTCCGTTTCTTCCCGGTTCAATGCATGAAACAGTTCCCACGCAGTATCTCCCAAATAAAAGAAGGGCTCGCCGTTATTCCAAAACAAATATCGTCCCTGTACCTTCAGTGTTTTCATCCCGCCACCTCCTTCCGGTTGCTGGTAACCTAATCCTTCCACAACGGATTAACAATTTCAAGCACCATATAATCCGTCAATTCCTTTTCCGGATAATAGGTAAGTCCCATCTGCAGTTCCTTCATTACAAAATCCAAAATCAGGTCCTGGGTCAGAATACCTTTCTTCGGATAACAAAAAACCAGATATTCCTTCTCCTCTATCTGCCGGGAAAACACAATCCTCATAGCATCGTAAGACTCACACAATACCTCTTGATACAGATAAATCTGATAATTGTCAGCCGTACAGGTAATCTCGCTCTTCCATGAATGAGTCTTTGCCATGTCTGCATCGTTTTTCAAAAAATAGAGATACCCAACCTTTCCTTCCACATCCGGCACCGGATCATCCCAGGTCACATCTACATGATACCAGCCGTCCTCCATTTTCACCAGATTCCATGCATGAGGCTGATTTCCCGCCGTTCCCCTTACAATCCGGCAATCGATTCCGGACATTAACAAAAGCAATCGCATCGTTCTGGCATAACCGTCGCACACTGCCGTCCGGTTCTTCATTACCCCTTCCGGAGAATGGGACATGTCTTGAAAGTTCACATCATACTTTAAATTCAATACCAAATAGTCATGTAACACCTTTACCGTCTCTACCGTAGAAAGCTGCCCGGCACCGGTCTTGTCCAGAACTTCCTTCAAATAAGAATAAACCTCCTTCTCGTTCTGTGACAGTACCGACCTGTCTCCGATTCTCATCGCATAACATATATTCGCATCGTATACCGCTTCCACATCCTGAAACACGGCACAATAACCGTTATCGTAGCGGTCGATTTTTTCAATGGTCATTTTTTCGATTTCCGGGTACAACTCCATATATTCCTTTGCGGAATGCAAATACTCCACCTTCTCCGCAATCACCGCAAAGGAACTGTAGGTCAATGACTTTTCACGCAGAAACTCGTTGGCTTCCGCTTCACTTGTACAGACCTCTCCCCGTATTACCGTATTCGTGTACACTTTACCCTGCTTTAATAATTTATCGATTTCCGAAGATACCGGCTTTGGAGTGACCGTCAGCTCCGGCGTCGCAGTCGGCTTCGGCGTCGCAGTCGGCTTCGGCGTTGCGGTCGGTTCCGGTGTTGCGGTCGGCTTCGGTGTTGCGGTCGGTTCCGGTGTTGCGGTCGGTTCTGAGGTCGGCACCGCCGTTGGCGGTACGGTAGCCGTCGCTTCCGGCGCACTTAACGATTCCGTCAGTTCCGGTGCTTCCGTTCCTGCCGGTGTCCCCGTTACATCCTCTTTCACCGCCAAAGTCGGTAACGGCGGCAGTTCTACAGTACCGAAGCCACATGCTGCCATATTCAATATACATAAAACTACAAATGCTAAACAGGCTTTTTTCATGCTATCTTCTCTCTTTCCGTCTCTTCCTCTCAGCCCATTCCCACTTAATTATCCTGTCTCAGAAGCGTAAATCGATTCTTTTTACACTCTAAAATCCCTTCTTTTCGAAGCTTGCTGATTTCCGAAGAAAGACCACTTCGGTCCACCTCCAGATAATCCGCCAACTCCTGACGGTCAAATAAAACCGTAAAACAGTTATTCCCCTGTTGCTTTGCCTGCAATACCAGATAGGTCATAAGCTTCTCTCTTGTGGTGCGTTTTGAAATAATCTCCAGCTTTTGATTAAAAACAAGATTTTTGGTGGCCACCAGCTTCATCAGGTTATAAATCAATCGGTTATGAAACCCACAGACACTGCTGCATATATGCAAAATACGTTTTGCTTCAATCAATAGTACTTCGCTGCTTTCCGTTGCCACCACATTCACCGGAATCTCCGACACGTCCGCACATGCAAAAGACTCTCCGAACATCTGCCCCGGCTGTAACTCTGTCAGAATACTCCGATTGCCGTAATAATCTACCCTGACAATCTGCACTCCCCCTAAAAGTACGACTCCTATACGGTCTGCCGCATCCCCTTCGGCTAAAATAACCTGATTTTTCTTAGAAAGGCGGTATAAGATATCTCCTGATGTCTTTTGCATCGTAGGATGTAAAAAGATTTCCGGGTCCTCTACCAGAATAATGCTTGGTGTCTGATTCTCATCCTCCATA
>JAFTPY010000167.1 GCA_017463035.1 Lachnospiraceae bacterium | reverse complement strand
TCCGTGCGAACCACGCAAAGCTTTTTGGCTCTATCGAAAATGCGTAATTTCCTATAGCGTGAAAAAAGGCATCTCCATCGGGAGACGCCCTTTCTATAAGCTTATAATAAACTATATCAAACCTAGAACAACGAATCAAACAACGTACCGGAATTCATGGAATCCTTCGGATAACTATTTCCGGTTGCCGTATACGCGGAAGCAGCCTTCGTTGCCTGAAGCTCTGCCGCACCCGCAAGCCCGGATGCCTTTCTTGCAATCTGCCCCACAGCGGAATTGGTTCCTTCGAAGAAGTCCTGAAGCTCTGTCATATCCTTTTCACGGAATGCCTTCTCATCCAGGGCGAGGCGACCGTCCTTGTCCACCGAAATGCCAACCTTTGCAAAATCCTCTTTAAACTGACCTGTCACCTGGGTCATCCACTGGGTCTTCTGCTGCACGGAAGCTGCTTCAATCGTTCCCATAGACTCCATGGTATCGTTATACGCAGACACAAAGGACTGCACCGACTTCACCAACGTATCGTAATCGTAGTCGGTACGGGTAGAGGTAGAACCGTCCTCATTGGTATCCACAATGGTCTTCTTTGCATAAAGAGAAGACGAACCTTCCTTTACTGCCGCCAACTTCATCGCCGCATTCTGCAGTGACGTAGCGGAATCCTTCACCGCATCCAGTTCCTTCGCGGTATCTACCGTATCGGAGCTTGGCTTTACCTTATCGGTAATCTTATCCGTGGTATCGGTCTTTGTGCTGCCGTCCGCATTGAACTTCTTGTAATAGGCCTTTAAAAGCTTCCCGTAAGAACCGCTCCGAATCTGGTTAGATTCGCCGATCAGTCCGGAAAAACCGGTACCGGAGCTGTTCATTTCGCTGAACAATGTACTGGAATAATTAAAAAATGACATATGCATCGCCCTCCTTGACTGCTGCTTAATCATTAGTTTCATCTGAAGACACTTTTCCTTATATCTATTATATCGTCATTTTCCATGATTTGTAAAGGGGTAATGAGAAAAAAGTCCCATTTCTTTCATCAGTTGCCATAATACTCCACATAATTATCCATATACCCATAACACTTTCTTAGTCCACATAATACCATGTCGGATCTACGCCCAAATCTATACATGCCTGATACACATGGGTCTCTTTCCAATAAGGATACACCAAATCACGATCCACACCGTACCGATATCGACTAAGCGTACCGTCCGGCGTTATGTTCCAAAATTCCGCATAGCGGAAGGTTCCAAGAACCTCTTCGTTATCTCCGTCCCGGTACACCACTTCAAATTTCCACTGCGGACGAAAGAAAACACCCTTATTGGGAGAATACTCATTAAGAGAAACACCGCTTACACCTCCTATCGGGCGCAAAACTATCTGGGAACGTTCCGGCTTCTCTTTTGCATATACGGTATAATAATTCACATCATACTCAGTCATAGTCAGTTCATTTCGATGAATCGCAATCTCCCACGCCTTCTCCCCTGTTTCCGGTGCCGTCTCATCTTCCTTCTCTGAAATCCGCACATCCACATAGGAGAAATCATCCTCGCTTACCTGCGGTAACGCAAACTTCTCTTTCATAATTACTGAACTCTCATCCGCATTTTGCCAGTGAATCCGTTCATTCATTCCGAAGGAGACCCTCCCGTCCTTTGTATACTCACCGTAATTTGTACCCAATATACGTATGTCGCTGGTTCCCTCCATACTTATTACCGCATTTGCATCCATGGTTATATCCTCTGCATCTGTATCGCACAAATACAACACCAGTTGCGGTGTCTCTTCAAAAATCAATGTTCCTAGTTCCGCTTCACCAAAAGAAGCAAGCCTTAACCGCTCACAATTTCGAACAGAAAAATCCCCCTCAAAAAGACCAAATGCCATCCGTTCCAGCATCGGGCAATTCTCAATCAAAACCGTCTCTATCCTCCCCTCATCACCACTGATTTCTTGAATGGACGGATGATTTTTCAAAACAACGCTCTTGGCGTTGTATACTCTAAGGTCTTCCAGCTTAGGAAAATATTCCAAACCGTCTAAAACAGCGGTACGCACTTTGTGACGTATAACATCCGCTTTATCCGTTAGCCAATCATCTGACCCCTTCTCAATTGCCCAATACCCTATTTCCCACTCCATCTCCTTTACTGCCTCTCGTTCCGCTTGCGAAAGTGCTCCGTTTTTATCTAAATCATACATACCGGAGATATATTCCCGAAAAATTTCATCCGTGAAATGTTCTGCATCAATGGGAATTTCCTTTTGCTCCGGAGCCTCCGTTATTACCGGAGCCGGGGATATCGAAGACGGTATTTCCTCTATCTTCTTACACCCGCACAAGCCAACTGCTGCTATGCAAAATAAAACTATCTTTTTCATGCGCTTGTTTTTCTGTTTTGCTTTTTCAAAATACATCATAGGTTTCATCGTATCCTTTCGCTTAAAGAAATCACCATAGCACACTTTATGTTGGATGGTTACGGGTACAAAAGTACCCGTAACCATCTCTTCATATAGTTTGCATTGCATATTATTTAATTGGTTTCCGACTCTCTGAAATACTCCACATAATCATCTAAATTCAAATAACGCAGACTCTCTCTCCCAAATTCCGGCTTTTTATAATCCGGAATATCCCATTCCATCTCCGTACTATAAAACGCAACCTCTCCGCTCGGTTCGATAAAGCAATAGCGTCTCTTGTGAATCGTACCGATAACCTGTTCCCCCGCCTCGGACTCATATACCACATCAAACGACAATAAAGCATCACTGTATACCCCGCGATTCGGTGAATACACCAACGGAGTAAAATCAAGCACTTTACTCACTCTTGTCTTAAGCGCATCCACTTCCGGCTTCTGTTCACAGTAAAGAGAAAACTTAAACGGATATGTAGCGTAAACGGTTTCCTTTGTATCAACATAAATATGATATCCCTTGACGCCATTGTCGTCATAACTATCCTCTGTCTTTTCAGAAACCTCATAGGAAAACTCTTCTACCACAGCTCCCAGAAGCAAAGGCTCCACATCCTCCCTCTTATAGCCCACGGACACTTTCTTCACATTAACCCAGGTAAGGTCTGCGGCATCAAGAAAATCACTCAATGCCCTATCAGCCGGATCAGCTACACTTTGCTCCACGAATATGTTACCATCAAACACATACTTAGGCTTCAGATTATAAGGGTTAATCGCAACAGATCCTTGCGGCACATCCGTAACACTGACAAGTTTGCAGACATCTCCCACATACATCGACATAAAATTAGGACATCCCTCTACAATGATGATATCTCTTGTCGCTTCTTTATACATTTCACCTTCATCATTCATCAAATGACTTACTTCCCTTATCGACTCATGATTGCGCACTACAATCGCATTAGCACGCGGACATTCAAACCTCTTTAAATTAGGAAAATAGCGAAAAAGTGTCTCATATGATGTAGCCTTCACCTCATTTCTAATAATACTTATCGTCGGCCCTTCCAATGGCCCCTCTACATCAAAACCAAGATATTCCACCGTCTCTCGCTCTGATTTCGACAGACATCCGTCACCGTCTAAATCCACCTGCAGTTTTAATAATGTACGCAAGAAATCGCCTTCAAAATGCTCCTCATCAATCGGAACCAATGCCTGGGGATCGTCCACAAACGGTAACGGGGTGGGTACTGCTTCCATGATCTGCGCAATCTGCAAATCCACATCCTCCGACGGCTTATTGCAGGCCGCGAAAGACCCGATAAGCATCAAAAACAATGCATATGTAATACTTCTCTTCTTGTTCATGCTTCATCTCCTACTTGCCATTGGCTTTCTGAAAATCCTTGTAATCTATTGATTTTTTAATCATCTATATCTTTCAAAGATAGAATCTCATTGCTCTCGTAACTCCAATAGGCATCTCGTATCACCGTTTTCAGCTTCGGACATTTTTGTACCTCTACTTCTGTCTCCATCCAATGCGAATCATTCAGCGGATAAAAAATTGCCACTTCCATAAGCTCGGGACAATCCACGCAGGAAAGCTTCCGACACGGTAACAGAT
>JAFTPY010000166.1 GCA_017463035.1 Lachnospiraceae bacterium | reverse complement strand
GCAGTCTCCGGATGCATGGAAATCTCAATCTCATGCTCTGCTGCCGTATCGCTTTCGTAAACCACATAGGCCGTACAATGATCCCAGCCCACTTCCAGCGGGTCAACCACACGGGTTACCTCTCCGTCCACGCGGATTTCAACCTTACCGAATATCCGGTTTCCGCTGTCCTTATATACCAGCATCAAATCCTTGCAGCACAGACGCATACGGAACGGCTCTCCCGCCTGTCCCTGCGGCTTCATCCAGTTCTCCGGGAATTCCGGACTTGCCTGCGTATCCGCATCCTTTTCCACATACTGAAGCATGGTATCCTTCTCAGAGAACGCACCGGACTCCAAACTTCTTACCGCTTCGTGCTCATTATAATTGCTTCGGTCAAAGGCAAGAAGGCCGCGATACTTTTCACCGATAGCAGGCGTTTCATCAATGACCGCATCTGCCGGTTCCTGCGCTGCCGCAGCTGCCTTCTCCCAGAAATAATCGATACAATCCGCCATAATACGATGCCCGTCATTGCTCGGATGGAACAAATCATAGAAATACTGTCTCTTGGTAATGACCGGTGCTTCCTCGGAAAACTGCGGTGTTACCGCATTCTTTAAGCTGATCATAGCCGTCTTGCAACGCTTTCCTACCGGAATCATACGCTCCTGCAGATTGTAATCGTCCATAAATACGGCGAACAATAAAATCACCGCCGGGCATCCCGGACCGTCCATCGCCATACGCACAAGACTTTCATAGCAAACACCGTCGGTTTCGTCTCCCGCGTCGTTTACCGCATACTCCAAAAATACAATGTCCGGAACTACCGTTCCGTGACGCAATACATCCAGATCATATCTGGTCAATCCAAGTTCCGAGCAGGTACCGCCGGCTCCCGCCTTGATAAACTTCACATTGTCCCCGTTTCCTTTTCCGAAACGATTTTTAAACATAGTATAGGAACGATATGCGTAATTTTCCGTATTAATCGGCTTTGCACCCGCTCCCTGGGTAATGGAACCGCCAAGGTACGCGATGGTTACCTCTTCCCCCTTCTGCGCCTTCTCGATAGCTTTCTGCACACGGTATAAGTTACCGGTCTGAACAAGGGAACGCTCTATCATTTCACGATACCGCGGTGACGCAAAGTCCACCGGGGCATCCGGCGAAAATGTCGGCGCGGTATAGCCGTCATTCAGATAAAAACACACCGTAAGCTTCGCCGTCTCATGAGAAGGAAAGGTAGTTACAAAAGAACCCAACAATCCGTCTGCCTCGTTGTCCGGGTAATCCGCCACCGTTATCTTCACTTCCTGTCCGTTACACGGTACTTCGGCACTATAACAGGTGCCCGCCTTTCCCTGTACCGCAGAAAGGCAATTTAACGTAAACTCCACCGACATGTCCTGCAACTCTTTCTTTGTTGCAAGCACGGTTACGCCGATGGTATGTACTACCTTACGAAAGCCGGCACCGTTCGGTACAGACTCTAATATCTCCTTCGGCATGTCATTACACAGTACGGAAATCTTCTGTGCTATTCTGCCGTTCAAATAACAAATATCCTGATACTTTCCGTTTCCTCTCGGGCTTCCCTCAATTACGGAATCCACCATTACATACACTGCCGGTCTCTTTGCCACCGGATCTTTCGGTGCTTTCGGTCCTCTCATAACATCCTCCTGTTTTCCTACCAATGCCTAGTGCTCTCTGTTTTTGTAGGCATTGTTCATAATCTTTGCAATTCGCTCAAACGCCGGTTTCGGCTGAAAATCCTTATCAAAAATACGGGACGTGGTCTTATCGGTACCGTTGTACATCACAAAACCATCCTGTAAGCCAAACAACGTAACGGACGTAATATTTGCCGGTCCGCCGCCCTGTTCGTCCAGATAGCTGAACATAAAGAACAGGGAACCGTAAGCGTTCGCCTGCTTCTTTAATTCTTCCTCCGACAAATCCGCCGCATCAATGGACAATTCGGTAATCTGAATTTCCAGACCAAGCTTTGCGAAGGTCTTAATTGCTCTTTCGATCATATCCGTATCCGCACCTGTCCAATAGGCCTGCATGCCGATACCGTCAATCAATCCTTCGTTCTTTAAATGCTCACACAAACGGTAAATCGCATCCCTTTTCGTATTAAAATACGTATTGAAATCATTGTAAAACAGCTTTACCCCCTCTGCCGCATACTTTCTGGCACTGCGGAAGGCCTGCTCCACATAATCGTCTCCCACCACCGTATACCACGGATTCGGATTCCCTTCGCCGGTATGGGTACGACAAAGATAAAAGCTGTTCGGATCCCCTGCTTCGTCTACCGCCTCATTCACCACATCCCAGCAATAAATCGCCCCCGGATACTTCTCCTGGCAATAGGTCATCATCTGCTTAATATAGCTGTCAAGGCGCACCAGCATGGTCTCTCTGTCCACATACGCTCCGTCATTTTCATACCCTTCACGGAAAAACCAGTCCGGTGTCTGGGTATGCCATACCAACGTATGACCTCTCATCTGCACTCCGGTATCCACACACCACTGCAACACCTCATCTACCGTGTTGAAAGTAAGCGCCGGCTCTTCGTTTCCTGCTGCCGCATTCGCGATACAACCGGTCTGGTCCAGCATATACGTCGGCTTCATAAGATTCGTCAAAGTACAACTGTTAAAATGCTTTCGCGCCACCGTCATATACTCATCCGACTGAATAGCCATATTCTGAAGTCCGTTTCCGGTAAGACCTACACCCAGCTTAAAATATCCCTTACAGTAGTCCTTCAATGCCGGTTGCATTAAAGCCGTAGTCAAATCAAACTCACTGTCTGTGAACTCATCCGCTACGCCCTGCCAATATGCTTCATCATACGCCACTCCCGGAGCAGGGGTTGCAGTCGGCTTCGGTGCAGCTGTCGGCTTCGGGGTAGCAATCGGCTCCGGTGTTGCAGTTGCTTGTGCCGTAATCTCAGGCGTTGCCGTACCCTCCGTTACCTCCGGAATCTTCTCTGTCCCACAACCGGCCAACATGCATACCATACCGATACCAAACCATATTTTTCCGAATTTCTTCATAACGCTCTCCTTTAATTACATTATAACGCTTTTTTCCTCATTTGAAAAGAAAAAACAGAAACTCTCTGTCTTTCTCTTGCCGAAAAGGTATAACTATGCTATTATACAATCAGTATATCGTCATTTCACGAAATAATCCTTGCGCCATCCGTAACATTTGTTGCGCCAAGCAACTTTTCATTCCATAGTATTTACAATTTGCGTACAGAAAGGAGCCGTTCCCATGGAAACCATACTTTCCGTATCCTCAAAAAGCTTTCACGAAGGGCTGTTACTTCGTCATCTCACCACAAGCTACTCCATGAACGGCACCTACCACCGACATGAAGGCTATGAAGTTTACCTGTTTCTAAAGGGTAATGTGAACTGCTACGTGGAACAACAGTGCTTTCACATGGAACGAGGCGATTTACTGGTAATCCGGCCGGGACAGTATCATCGTCCGGCCATGCTGGATTCCAGCAATTACGAGCGTATCACCATGAATTTCCAGGAATCGGTATTTCAGCACTTTTCCACCGACACCACCGACCTTTCCGTAGTTTTTCGCGAGTTTCCGAAGGATAAAGTATGTTTTGTACACTTATCCGAAGAACAACTGCAACTCTATCTCTCACTGGTAGGTAAGATAGAGCAACTATTGGCTTCCGAAGAATTCGGGAATGAAATCCTGATTCATTCCTGCCTGACCCGGCTTTTTGTTTTAATTAACCGGGCTTTTCGTACCACAGATCAGCATACCTCCAATATTATGCCGAAACTGATTCGCGACCTGCTCCGCTATATTGACGCAAATCTCTCGGAACCCATTACACTGAAAACCCTGGAGCACGAATTTTACTTAAACGGAACTTACATCAGCCGGCAATTCAAAAAGCATACCGGCCTTACCTTACGTAATTATCTTTTGGACCGCCGTATCTCCTACGCATGCACTCTTCTGGATTCCGATTTAAGTATTACGGAAGTATGCCACCGCTCCGGCTTCTCGGATTATGCGAATTTTATCCGGAGCTTTACGAAGACCGTAGGTGTTTCCCCGGGAAAATACGCGAAACAGCAGAAGAATTAAGGCTTCACAAATAAAAAAATCAAAAATCTGAAAAAAGAAAAAAATACTGCTTGACAAACCCGATATTATTTAATATAATATCAAACGTACCGTTCGAGCGAGTAACACACCGGGGTCTTAGCTCAGCTGGGAGAGCATCTGCCTTACAAGCAGAGGGTCATAGGTTCGAGCCCTATAGGCCCCATTCCGAACGGACATTTAACTTCATATGGCGGAATAGCTCAGTTGGCTAGAGCACACGGTTCATACCCGTGGTGTCGAGGGTTCAAATCCCCCTTCCGCTACTTCAAAACCCGCTTAAATCAAGGATTTACGGGTTTATTTTTTTGCTTTTAATCACAGCTTTAATCACAAAAATATTGACTCGGCATATCATTTGACCATTGCATGCGCAACAACCTCTGATATTTGGTCTATCGTCTGGTCATTGTAGTAGTAATAACCTCTTGTTGTGTCAATATCTGTATGCCCCATCTGCTTCTCAATAATCTTATCACTGACTCCGGCTCTTAACAATTTTGTTCCATAAGTCTTCCGCGCTTTATGAGCAGAACGTTTGTTGATATGAAGTTGTTCACATATCCGATACAACTTTTTTGTAAAAGCCATAGCTTTCACTCTTTCTCCATCTCTCGAAAAAAGATATTCACTAAACGGATTCATACGCCGTGCCTGTTTGATTAAATTGATTGCTTCTTCTGTCATTACAACAGCCCGTATGCCATCTTCACCTTTGGTAAACTCCCGAATTTCATACCGATAACCTTCTTCGGTTTTATACCTCACTTCCGTTCTCTGTACCGTAAGCACTTTTCCGTTAAGGTCGCTATATTTCAATCCAGCAAGCTCCCCAATACGTAATCCGGTTTGGAAAGAAAGCATAATTCCGATATTTAGTACAGAAGGCTTTGCTTTTCTCATGCGCTCAACTATCATTTCGATTTCACAGTTAGTAAAAACATTGTCTTCATCTTTTTTGATTACTTTTCGAAATATTTTCTTTGATAAATCTAAGTCACCCATGAAATTCGTTATGCTTATCGTTGTGTACCCTTTCTTCTTTGCATACTTAAACATACCATTTATCAGTAACCTCATATTTGCCCAGCCTTTTGCCGACAGATTCATATCATGTATGGTAGAATATATTAGTTCTTCCAATTTGATTTCATCTATATACCGAAACTTCATATTCCACAAAGGACAGTCTTTGAAGAAACGATAAAAATCTGTTTCATATCGGTCAAAGGTCTGCTTCTCAATTTCGCCATAGCTCAGCTTCGAATTTGCCCACTCAAAAAAAACATCCTTTATGGTAGGCTCCATTTCCTGTTCCTTATAATGCTTTACTATGGCATCTTCCAATTCCTTCAGCGTCTTTTTACTTAACAATCTCCTTCCTTTTGGTTTGGTAACATCATCGACATAGGTCATATAACGTCCGTTTTTACCTTGCCAAATTACCGAATTACTCATTGATAGATACTTGTTTCTCTCAT
>JAFTPY010000165.1 GCA_017463035.1 Lachnospiraceae bacterium | reverse complement strand
TGGTACTTGCCACACTGTTTTCCAAGCAAAAGGAAAATGCCAAACCACACTGGAAGGCAAAAAAGCTTGTGTTCTCCGCAGTATGTCTGGCACTGGCCTTCATTCTGTCTTATTTGCAGCCCTATAAGCTGCCTTGGGGCGGTTCCGTTACCTTATTCAGTATGCTGTTTATCTGCTTAATCGGCAACTGGTACGGTCTCCGTACCGGACTGACCGTCGCTTTTACCTACAGTATCCTTCAATTCCTGCAGGGCGGTGGGACCTACATACTAACCCCACTCCAGGTATGCTGCGACTACTTTTTTGCCTTTACCGCTTTAGGCTTTTCCGGCGTCTTTGCCGGAAAGAAAAACGGTCTCATCAAAGGATACCTTCTGGGAATCTTCCTCAGAGGTGCCTTCCACTCTCTGGGCGGCTATCTGTACTGGATGGACTACATGCCGGACAACTTCCCACAGGCATTGTCCGCTATCTATCCGATTGTCTATAACTACTCCTACATCCTCATTGAGGGTGTGGTTACGGTATTGATTCTATGTATTCCGGCAGTGAAGAGTACCTTCAACCGGATCAAGCAAATGACAGAAGAATAACCCCAACAGAAACACTTCTTAAAACAAATCAAGGGAGTCGGCTTATTCACCGGCTCCCTTACGACGTTCTCACATATTCAAAATAAGCCATAAAATTCCCAACACCGCAAGTACCCCCGCCACAGTAAGTGCAACCTTCGCTGCGGAAATCGGACTCTTACCGGAAACACTTCCGTTTTGCCCGTTGACGATATATCGATACAATTTCCCTTTTACATCAAAGCAAATTACCCATACCGGAAGTAACAGAAGCTTATATTGGATTCTTGTATAAGTAGTCGTCATTTTTAAATCTTTCACTTCATCCGCATGACATTCTGCCAAAATTTTATCTCTGACATGTCTCTGCAATCGATGGGAAATCAACTCCTTTGCTTTCTCCCAGGCATCCTTTAACTCCACGGAATACCGTTCCACCGCAAAACCGGCCAAATATTCCTGTCTGTAGGTTTTATTGTCTTCCGTACGAAATGACCGAATAATGTTCGGCATATCCTGCTCATGACGCGTGCTCCCGACTACAATCTGGTCATCGATAAATTCCCGGTATGTACCATTGCACCCACCCCATTCCGTCACCGTCACACCCTTCCTCGGATAATTGATTCCGTAATATGCATCGTATGTAGTATCGGTATGGGTATCAAAAGTCCAACACGGTATATAAATACCCTTAAAATCCTTCGTTCGTACAGCCTTCTTCAGTTCTTTCCGGCAAAACCGTTGTTTCCGAATCCACGTTTCAAACCGTTCCGCCGCTTGCTTCGCATCCAGTTCAAATACGCAAACGCCTCCCGGTGCTAAACCAAGTTCTGTCTGTACCTCTGTTATCTGATTTGAACCGCAATACAAACATTCCTCCAAAGCATCCGCCGCATCATAGATCATTTCTATTCCGCACTTCTCACAGCGCACCGTCTTTTTCTCTACGCCCCAATCCTGATTTCCAATACGTTCTGCATAGATAAAATCCTGCTCTGCCGCGTTTGTTTCCTCTTCATTTCGGGCCAGAACCGCCTCTAAGTAATCACAACTCAAACAACGAAGCTTTCCTTCCTTCGGGTCAAACTCCATAAATCCCCGACACCGTGGACATTTCCTGCCGGAATCCTTTTTCTTCTCTTCGATTGTCGACTCACCGTGCCTTCTCATTTCAGCTGTCTCTTGTTCCGTCATTTTCTGTTTTCCTCGTCATCCTATGCTTTTCCTAACAACAAGCGGTACAGATGCATACACCTGTACCGCCTGAACATGTCTCATATTACTTTACTGAATGTCATCATCCGTGAATTTATCTCCGCACTCCGGACAGAACTTCGGCGGGTTCTTCGGATCTTCCGGTTCCCAACCACACTTATCACAGCGATATAACGGAGCTCCTGCCGGCTTCTTTGCACCGCAGTTGGAACAGAACTTGCCCTTATTTACCGCACCGCAGGTACAAGTCCAGCCGTCTGCCGCCGGCTTCGGTGCACCGCACTCGGTACAGAACTTACCGGTACATACCGCACCGCAGGTACAGGTCCAACTATCCGCTGCCGGAGCCGCCTGCTGCATCTGAGGATTCATCTGCTGTTGCATCTGTTGCTGCTGCGACATAGCAAAAAGATTCTGCGCATTTACGCCACCTGCCTGGGTAGCCATATTCAGGCCCATAAAGCCTACCATCGCGCCACCTTCATTCTTTGCCGCAGACTTCATTGCCTCAGCCTGGCTCTCTACCAAAGCACCTGCTGCATTCTGCATGTTATTGTAGTACTGCATATCGGAGAACTTCTGAATGGACTCCAAATCCTTCTCCGGAATACTCGGTGCCAATTCGATACTTACGAGAGTAAGACCTCTCTTTTCCGTCCAACTCTGACTCAGCTTTTCCTGAAGTGCCGTACAAATTTCTCCGGAATGATAAGTTAACTCATCATAGCGGATTCCCTTCTGTGCGTAATCTCCCAATACGGAACGCAACGCGTTCAAAAACTCCGGCTTTAAGGTATTCTGCACGAGGTCGGTCTTCTCGTACTCGGACGCCACATTACCGGCCTCTTCCTTGTAAAACAAAATCGGATCTGTAATCTTAAATACATATTCTCCGTTACAACGAAGCTGAACCGGTCTGTCAATATTCAGATTCGGATAATATAAGCGGAACGGAATCGGCTGTGCCGTACCGTACTTATTTCCGGAAATCTGCTTAATATTCACATAGTAAACTCTCTGGTCCTTTGCCACGTCTCCGCCGAAAGAAATACGTCTTCCGAGAGACTTAAAGGAATTCTTCAGGCTTTCTCCGAGGCTTCCGTAGAAAATACTCGGTTCCGAAGAACTGTCATAGATGAATTCGCCCGGCTGCGCACATACTTCTACAATGGCACCCTGGTCTACGATCAACATACACTGACCTTCGTTAACGGTAATTACGGAACCGTTAGAAATTACATTGTCCGACCCCTTCGTATTCGAGGACTTGCCGGAAACCTTCTTCTGGCCCTTTACCATTAAGATATCATCATCCATGGAATCACAGTAGAAAAACTCCCGCCAGGTATCTGCGAATACATTTTGTACCGCATTCTTTGCTGCTTCAATTAATCCCATATTAACTCCTTCCTCCCGCTTTGCGGGGTTCCCTTTTCCTTAGCGTTGTAACGTCGTTTATATCGTGTACTACTCGTACATCGGATACTTTTTCGTAATAGACTCAACAATCGCTCTTGCCTCATCGGTTGCTTCCTTCTTATCAACGGTCAGAGCAATTGCCTTTGCCACCTGTGCCATATCCTCAGCATTTAAGCCGCGGGTGGTAGCAGCCGCCGTACCGAGACGGATACCGCTGGTA
>JAFTPY010000164.1 GCA_017463035.1 Lachnospiraceae bacterium | reverse complement strand
CGCATTCTCGTAAATCCTCTCTCTGTCCAGCCATTTATGAAAAGAACCGCAATGATTAAACACACCGTCCAAAATCACCTTCATTCCCCGACCGTGAATTTCTTCCACCAAAGCAGCAAAAAAGGCATTGCTTGCATCCAGATTCTCCCGTCTGCTGACACGGCTGATATACCGGGTAGCATGAGAATTATCCGTATCTCCCGGAGCCAGACATTCCCCCTCATCCAGCAAAATCACGCCGTAATGCGGGTCGATATAATCGTAGTCCTGACTGTCATACTTATGATTGGACGGAGATACAAACAGCGGGTTGAAATAAATCACTTCAATTCCCAGTTCTTGCAAGTAGTCCAGCTTTTGTCGTACACCTTCCAGATCTCCGCCGTAAAAGCAGCCCACATCCATACTCTGCGGCGGCCGGTTCCAGTCCTCCACCTCCTGCACCGGAGCTTCTATATAGTAGTATTCATTGGTCTTTACATCATTTTTTGCCGTACCGTTGCAAAAACGGTCCGTGAAAATCTGATACATTACCGCACCCTTTGCCCAATCCGGCACCGAAAATCCGGGCGTTACCCGAAAGGCATAGCCGTCCCGCGGTTCATACACAGCCCCCCGACGGTCATAATAACAATGCCCGGATTTTAAATTCACTTCAAAATAGTAGGATACCGCAGTTTCTCCCAGTGTATATTCCATACTGTAATAAACAAAGGAGCCCTCTTCCCGTTCCGGTAACATCACCCTCCGCTCTCCGTTAATATAAAGGACTGTCTCATTGACACTGTCCTTTAATGCACGAAGACGAAGCCTCACCGTGTCACCCGGCTTAGGCTCCGCAGGATATCTGTATTCTTTTGTCCCGTCCGAAAACAGTGCTTTTATCGCTCGATCCATAATTGCCTCTTTCTATGTTATTGCTCGCATGCTCACTTTGCCTACTCGAATGTGAAAAGCCCGATGACAAATGTCACCGGGCTTTTCGGAGAAGGTATTTTGTTACTTATGGGGTGTAGCAAAAACTATATAATGTATTGGGGTTTACGAGTGTTATTATAGCATCACTTTCTACAGAAGTGTGCACAAACATTCACCCTTTTTTAAAATTTTTTTGTAGCTTTTGACATATAAACTCACACGTCATCCCATAACCGGTACAAAATTGTCCAAAAAAACCCGACCAACACCTATTTTTTTTGACTTAGGCAAATAATGCCTCAAATTCCTCACGATTAATACGTTCTTTCTCAATCAAAAGCTCCGCACAGGCATGCAATACAGTCTCGTTCTCCTGCAGGATACGCTTTGCTTCCTCGTAACACTCATCAATAATACGGCGAACCTCCGCATCGATGGAGTTTGCCATGTTCTCACTGTAGGAACGTGTATGTGCAAGATCACGACCGATGAATACCTCATCATCATCATTCTCACAGTTCACCATACCGATGGCATCCGTAAAACCGTAACGGGTTACCATGCTGCGCGCCACCGCGGTAGCATGCTTAATATCCTGGGAAGCCCCCGTGGTTACATCATCTAAAATCAATTCCTCCGCAATACGTCCGCCGAGGCTGACAATAATATCCTGGCGCATCCGTCCCTTGGTCATAAACATCTCGTCACGTTCCGGAAGCGGCATGGTATAGCCTGCCGCACCGTTGCCGGTCGGAATCACGGACACAGCATACACCGGTCCCACATCCGGCAGCACATGGAACAAAATCGCATGACCCGCCTCGTGATATGCGGTAATCTTCTTTTCCTTATCGGAAATGATACGGCTCTTCTTCTCCGTACCGATACCGACCTTAATAAACGCTTTCTTTACATCCTCTTCTACAATGAAGCCTCTGCCGTCCTTTGCCGCACCGATAGCAGCCTCGTTTAAGAGATTTTCCAAATCCGCACCGGTCAGGCCCGCCGTGGTCTGCGCAAGCTGAGCTAAATCCACATCGTCCGCCAGCGGTTTACCCTTTGCGTGCACCTTTAAAATCTCTTCACGGCCCCGTACATCCGGTCTGCCCACAAGCACCTTACGGTCAAAACGACCCGGACGCAAAATCGCAGGGTCCAGAATATCTACACGGTTCGTTGCCGCCATCACGATGATGCCCTCGTTGACACCGAAACCATCCATCTCGACCAGCATCTGGTTCAAGGTCTGCTCACGCTCGTCGTGACCGCCGCCCATACCGGTACCGCGGCGTCTTGCCACTGCGTCAATCTCATCGATAAATACGATACACGGTGCGTTCTTCTTTGCATCCGCGAACAAATCACGCACGCGGGAAGCACCCACGCCTACAAACATTTCTACGAAATCAGAACCGGAAATGGAGAAAAACGGCACCTTTGCCTCTCCGGCCACCGCCTTTGCAAGGAGCGTTTTACCGGTTCCCGGAGGTCCCTCAAGCAGGATACCCTTCGGGATACGCGCACCCACCTTTGTGTACTTTGACGGATCCGCAAGGAAATCCACCACTTCTCTTAATTCTTCCTTTTCTTCGATTAAGCCCGCCACATCCTTAAAAGTGGTGGTACCGTTCATGGTCATACGGGCACGGCTCTTGCCGAAATTCATCATTTTATTTCCGCCGCCCGAGGACTGGTTGGTAAAGAACGAAAACATCAAAAAGATGGCAGCAAAGCCTAAAATATACGGAAGCACTCCGGTCAAAAACCAGTTCGGCTTCTGAATTTCGTTTACATATACCTCAACACCTTTTTCCAGTGCCGCACTCTCCACATCTCTTACATCCGTTGCAAAAAAGGACTTCGCCTCACTGGTGGCACCGTTCATAATTACCACACGAATCTCACCGGTCGGGGTCTCTTCATTCGGATAAACAGACACTCCCACAATCTTTCCGGCATCCAGATCCGTATAATAATCCTTCATGCCGTACTTTTCTTCACTTGCCTTCATCGCATCGGAAATATACGTCACCAGAAACAAAATCAGAAAAATACTGATGATATAAAATCCGAAACCTCTCATAGAAACCTTCAAAACAAATCCTCACTTTCTTACTCTTATCTCATAATCGCACCCGAAGGTGCGTTACTTTCCGTTTAGTCTTCCACATCCACCACTCCGATATACGGAAGATTACGATAATGCTGGGCATAATCCAGGCCATAGCCCACCACGAACAAATCCGGAATCTGAAAGCCCACATAATCCACCGGCACATCAATAACGCGGCGGTCCGGCTTATCAAGCAGGGTACAGAGACGAAGACTCTTCGGGTTTCTGGTACGAAGCAAAGCCATCAAATGATGTAATGTACGACCCGTATCCAGAATATCCTCCACAATCAGGACATCCTTCCCCTCAATGGATTCGTCCAAATCCTTTATGAGCTTAATCCGTCCCGTGCTCACGGTCCCGTCACCGTAACTGGACACGGACATAAAATCGTGAGTCACCGGTACGGTAATGCGCTTTACCAGCTCACACATAAAAAATACGCCGCCCTTTAAGATACAGACCACGTGTAGCTCCTTGCCCGCATAATCCTCACTGATTTTTTCGGCCATGGCACGAATCTTTTCTTTCACTTCTTCTTCGGAAATCAGAACCTTAACATTCACTTCCATCGATTTCTCCTCCGTTTCTCAGTACCTCCAACACCGTCGTTGTTCCGGCATCCACACGATAATTATCGCAGCACCGCACCCCCGGAATCCAAAGCACCTGTTCTTCATCTGCCAAAAGCACCCGCCGATTTCGTTCCTCCGCCGGTACTTTGTGTTCCACCCAAACGGATTTCACCGTCTTGCTGCCCACAGACAACCCCAGACGGTCCCCCTGACAATATGTCCGCAAACATAATGTTCCTCTTATTTTATCATAATCGAACCATTTCGTATACTCATTTTTCGGAATTTCTTCATTTTTTTGGTAAGAAAAGATACGAAACCGCAGGAACTCTCCCGCAGTTCCCAACGGATAGTTCCCCGGCACCTTTACCGGACAGCATTCCGGCACCGCTTCCTCCGCAGCTTCCCTTTCTTTTTTGAGAAACAAACAATCAAAATCCCGGCCGGCAGTCACACCGTAAGGCAGAGAAATCCGCTTCCCGCTCTGCCCGTCAAGAAGCCCCAGCACCGCCTCCACATGTTCCTTTGTAATATCCTTCCGCGTCCCGGCCGTTCTGCCGATTAAAGAATAAACCACCCTGCGTTGCAGCACTTTATGTTTCTCCGTCAACGCCGTCACCGACACTTCAAACCCGTCCGTTAACTCCTTGGCCGCGTTACATACCGCCTCGGTTTCCTTCGCCAGAAAATCCTCCGTCTCCGCAAGCTCCGCCGCCGCCTGCGCCATATGCCGCACCGCCCCCGTATTAATCTCTTCTTTTGCGTAGGCCACAATCCGGTGCCTGATTTTGTTTCTGGTATATTCCGTTTCTCCGTTGGTGGCATCCGTACAAAAGGACAATCCCGCGGCTTCTAAGTAAGCCTCGATTTCCTCCCGTTCACAACACAACAGCGGGCGTATCACCTTATCGCGTTTTGCCGGAATGGACGCCAACCCCGCCACGGAGCTCCCCCGAAATAAATGGAACAAAAGCGTCTCCGCCACATCATTCCGATGATGGGCCAATGCGATTTTACTGTAATTATGCTCCCGTGCAATCCGTTCCGCCGCCTCGTAACGCACCCGGCGTCCGGCCTCTTCCGTGCCGACCTGCCACTCTGCCGCCCGGTCCGGCACATTTTCTTTGACCGAAAAAAAAGGCATCCCGAAGCCCTTGCACAGTTCTGCGGAAAAAGCCTCGTCCCTCTCCGCCTCCGTTCCCCGGATACCGTGATTCACATGAAAGGCGCCCAATTCCACCGATAGTTCCACAGCCAGACGTTGCAGTACCGCCAAAAGGCACACGGAATCGGCGCCTCCGGACAAACCGATTAAAATCCGGTCTCCCGAGGCAATCAATTCCTGCTCCCTGATAAAAGACATAACCTTTTTTTCAAACGCGTACCGCATCTATCTTCCGTCTGCCGTCCTTTCTTTGCTTTTGTGTTTATTCTACACCACTTAAAAGGAAAAGGCAAGCGTCGGCTCCTATGTTCAGCTTGCCGTCGCCGGTACTCTTCCCTGGGGTTGCAAATAATACGGCGGCTGTTTTTTTATAATCTCCGCCACCATTACCGTCATATCATCCTTCGGCCTGTATTCACACAGCTCCAGTGCCGCTTTTAAAATTTCTCCGGCCACTCCCTGGGGCGTACGATCCGTCGGTTTCCCACCTGCGGAAAACAGTACCGTTTCCAGATGCTCTCCCAGAGCCTCGGGAACACCGTCACTGGTCATAATCACATAATCCCCGTCATACAGCTTCTTTTCCTTTGTATCATAATCCGCCTCTCCGAACATTCCCACCGGCAACGTAGCGGATTCCACCTTTTCAATCCAACCGTCCCGCTTGATGTAGGTTCCGGAGGCCCCCAGCTTAATAAACTCACAGGTCCCCCCGTGAGGATTGATGACACTGATATCTACCGTGGAATAGCTTTTTCCTTCCGTTCGCAGGAGCAGTACGGAATTAATGAGCCGTACTGCGGTCTTCTCATCAAAGCCCGCCGACAAAAACTGTTCCAGCAGTTCTATTACCGCCTCACTGTCCCGGCTGGCCGCTTCTCCGCTTCCCATACCGTCCGACAAAAGCAACACCGTTTCCCCGCTGTCCGGATACATAAAAGAGAAACTGTCGCCGGATAACAGCTCGTCCTTCTTTGCGGCTCTTGCCACCCCGGTCAACACCATATATCCCGGTTCTTCTTCAAATACAAACTCCCCCGGCTCTTCCCCGATATAGCGCTCCGATTCTCCTCCTACCGTCAAAGGACAGCCGAACAGCACGCTTAAACATCTCACCGCTCTTCTTGCCGGAACATATTGACCGCTTTTACAATGAGCCTTCATATGAATGCTGAATCCCTTCCCTTTCCGCTTCATTACCGCAATCTGCTCCGCATAAATACCGCTCCGGTGCAAGGCCTCCGCCACCTCTTCCTCGATCCTTCCGTCTCCCAGTGTTGTCTCATACAGTTCCTCCGAATACTCTTTTAACATATCCGAAACCGCCTTTAACTGATTGACTATAGCTACCCGACCTTCCTCCGTACGTCGTTTCACATACCGGTGTGCCTGCTCCTTCAGAGGAAGTACTGTGTATTCCTCTGCGACACGTTCCGAACGCACACACCCCCCGAAACGATATGCCACCTCTGCACCATCCGGCACCGCTCCTCCCCGGGCTTCTTCGTACAGGGCATAGGCCGCCGCCAATGTTTCCCCGGGATGCTCTTCCCAACACTCGCTGCATTTCACACAATCCGCGCAAACCACCTCCGGCAAAGTCACGGCAAAATTCCGAAACCCCTCTGTTTCTTCCGTCGTCGCCCCATCAAAGGCCCCGGATAGCACATCAAAGGAAGCGGCTGCCTCCAACAATCGTTTTTTGGTATGGTCGCGAATATCCGCTCTGACCAGCTCTTCTCCGCCGGAACGGAGCAACACATGTAACGTGTGTCCGCCTCCCCACAAAAAAAGAAACACAAAGCCTGCCACCAAAGCCCCCAAGCCTATGTATTTTAATACCGATGCCTTCCACAAGCACCCGATCAAACCGGTACAAAAAGCCGTTGCTCCTCCTACCGCTCCCAAATACAATAACCATTTCCCCGCAGTCCGCTTTCTCCACAACATACACGCAGTATCCTCCTGTCATTCCTGTTTGCGGAGATTCTAGCATATCAAAACCGTATAGTCTGTCGAAACAGGAACCCGCTCCCGAAAAAAGTGCGACAAAAAAGGACCCGAAGTCCCCGCGGAGACCCGAATCCTCATTCTCTCGACTTATTCTCTTATTCCTCGTCCTGTTCACGAAGCACAATCTCATCCGGCATCACCATTCCGGCTTCCCTCGCCAAATCCTTTTTATAGGAATCCGTCTGCTGGTATGCCTCCTGTTCCTTCAACTCGTTCTGACGCTCCTTCTCGGAAGCAATCTTTGATTCGTATTCCTCCTTCTCTGCCATCAGTGCTTTTTCTTCCTTTACTGCCTTCCCCTTATTATAAGTCAGAAGACCGCACATCACCAGCACTACCAGCAGGAGCAGCTTCAACCCCGTCTTTCTTTTTCCGTTTTTTCTTGCCATGTACATCCGTCCTTCCATGGTGGTTCTGTTTTGCGTCCGTCTTATTTCCGGCTCTTATCCACAGTTTACCTTGTTTTTTCAAAAAAAGCAATCCTTTTCGCACCGGAAAGGTCAAAAAAAGCAACAGCTTTAAGCAATATGTTACAAAAAAACGCCCCAGAGTCAGGGAATAAAGACAGGCACCGAGACCGATTCCCAAAAATGTAAACCCGCGAAGCGTTCCGTCATTATAGGAGTAAATCAGCCGGAAGCCCGCAAGCCCCAGTAAAAACCAGTATAAAAAGTCCTGCAGGGATACGGTAAACAGCGTTTGCGGACGGAATCTGCGCCAAACACGCAACAAATCGTACGCCAGTGCCGCAATCGCCCCAAGAAAAACCGCTGCAAGAAAAAAAGTAACATCTCCCGCAATCTCTTTGTTCATACCGCGATTGCCCCCTATCCGAACAAACGCTTTGCAAAAGATTCCGAACGGTTCTTTCCCCGGCCCCGCTCCGTATAAACCATACTGTCGATTCTGCCGTCCAAGTCAACCTCACCCTTTTCCACCAGAAGCCTTGTTACATTCATTTCATCGCCCCGTAACAAAAGCATTCCCTGTACTGTCTCGAGAATCACTTCCTTCGCATCAAAGGAAACCACTTCCTTCACTCCGGTAAGTGACAAGGATTTTCGTCCGATTAAGGAAAGCTTATGCGCCCCCACTTCCTGTTTTTGTTCCATAGAGTGCCTCATACAGCCTTTTTAACAGCCTATGCGCATAGCCCGTCACTTATGACGCACCGTCTATAGAAACACTGAATAAAACAGCGTTTCCCCTGACTCTTACAGATAACGGAATAACTCTTTTGCTTCGTCTTTCTTTGTGGTCTCCTGAATATCCAGCACTTCCACACGTACCGCTTTGCCGCCGAAGCCGATTTCGATAATATCACCCACCTTTACATTGGCGGAGGCCTTGGCCGGCTTATCGTTAATCATCACACGTCCCGCATCGCAGGCATCGTTGGCAACGGTTCTGCGCTTAATCAAGCGGGACACCTTTAAAAATTTGTCTAATCGCATAATATCTCCTTCCCATCTCACATTTTCTTTCTGGTAGGCGGTGCTTCGCACTTCCCCCCAACTCCGCGGCTTCGCCGTCTTCACTTCGTTCCGGTCGGTGCATAACCAAGGTCCCCCGGACCTTGTGCACCGTCGCGGGCGCGTTCACATGGTTGCGCCACTGCACGCGAGCAAGCTCGCGCAGTTTGCTCACATGTTCACTTTGCCTACCCGAAAATGAAAGGACCGCCCAAAGGCGATCCTTTATCATTGTACTTAGCAAATAAGCAACATTAACTTATGCGTTAACGGTATCCTTTAATGCCTTACCAGCCTTGAACTTCGGAGCCTTGGATGCCGGGATGGTAATG
>JAFTPY010000163.1 GCA_017463035.1 Lachnospiraceae bacterium | reverse complement strand
TTAGATAGGGGGATATATGTTTGAATTAGATTATAGAATAGTTCAGGATGAGAACGATGAGTTTGTTGGACAAAATGGCTTTTTTCAAATTAAATGCAATGGGTTTACATATGGAGAAGTATACTCTAAAGAGCTAGAACCGGTCGTGGATAAAGTTTCAGTGTATAATTGGTTTGAAAGACTGGCAAAGGTTATTAAATGCTTAATGACAAACGAGTATGTTGCACTTAGTGATGTTGAATCATATAGTACATGGATTGAGTTTTACAGAAAAGACGAAGAAGTAGTAGTCAGCGTTGTAAAGGCTGAGAAGGAAGATGGTTCTCGCGATATTGAGTTCAGTTTGAAAGAAACTAGTTCAGGAGAATGGGAAAAGCAGGTGATTTGCTATAGTCAACTTAGAACAGAGATAATCGATAAGTTAAAAGAATATGTAGATTTCCTTGTAACACATAATCCTAAAAACCCAGAGATTGAAAAAATGGACGAGATTCTTAAATGTATTTGAACGGGTGATTGGGAGAGTAAATAGAGAAAGATAAGGTGGTTTTAAAAGAAAAAAGATTGCTTTGCTATTTCTTGCAAACTGTGGTAAAATACAATACGGAGGCAGAAGGGATGTCCTTCTGCCTTTGTTATGTGAAAGGAATGATATTTAATGTCGTATACAGCATTATATCGAAAATTCAGACCGGATACATTTGATGAGGTAAAGGGACAGGTGCCGATTGTGACGACGCTTCGCAATCAGGTAAAGGCATCCCGGCTTTCTCATGCTTATTTGTTTTGCGGTACGAGAGGTACCGGTAAATCCACCATTGCGAAGATTCTTGCAAAAGCCGCCAATTGTGAGTCGCCTGTGGACGGGAATCCGTGCGGTGTTTGCCCCATGTGTCAGTCCATTGCTGCGGGCACGTCCATGAATGTCATAGAAATCGACGCTGCAAGTAACAACGGTGTGGACAATATTCGTGAAATTGTGGAAGAGGTGCGTTACTCCCCGACGGAGGGACGCTATAAAGTATATATTATCGACGAGGTGCATATGCTCTCCACCGGCGCGTTCAATGCGTTGTTAAAGACGTTGGAGGAGCCGCCGTCTTATGTTATTTTTATTCTGGCAACCACGGAGGCCCACAAGCTTCCGGTGACCATATTGTCCCGCTGTCAGCGGTATGATTTTTCTCGTATTACGGTGGAAGAGATAACGGAGCGTTTGACGGATTTGGCGGGACGTGAGGGCGTACAGGCGGAGGAGAAGGCCCTTCGGTATGTGGCAAAGGCGGCGGACGGAGCCATGCGAGATGCGCTTTCGTTACTGGACCGGTGCATCGCCTTTTATCCGGGCGAGCTTCTGACCTACGATAATGTATTGGAAGTGCTCGGTACGGTAGATACGGAAGTGTTTGGTAAGCTTCTTCGGGCGATTCGTTCCGGCGATGTGGCAAGCGCTATGCGGGTGCTGGACGATACGGTGATGCGGGGCCGGGATTTGGCACAGTTTGTCATTGATTTTACCTGGTATTTGCGTAATTTGCTGTTGGCAAAATCGGTAGAACATCCGGAGGATTTTTTGGATGTTACCGGAGATCAGTTGCCGGCGGTTTTGGAGGAAGCGAACGCGACGGAAACCGAGACCCTGGTACGCTATATCAATATACTTTCCGATTTGACCAATCGTATCCGCTATGCAGGAGCAAAGCGTGTTATGATAGAGGTAGAGCTGATTCGCCTGTGCCGTCCGGAAACGGAGACAGACTATTCCGGACTTCTGGACAGAGTACGTCACCTGGAGGAGCAGCTGGCAAACGGTGTAGTAATGCAACCGGGGACCGGGGCAGCAGCGATGGGAGTCGTGCCGCAGGCGGAGCCGGAACCGGAGCTTGTGAGTGCGGCGGAATTGCCGAAGGCTCTGGGCGAGGAAATTGTAGCTGTGGCGGAGAAGTGGTCTTCCATCGTAAATTCCGCAGCCGGACCGCTAAAGATATATTTGCAGACTGCAAAGCCCAGTGTGGACGAAAGCGGTACGCGGTTGATTCTGGTATATAAGGACGAGTTTGATAAGTTTGCCATGGAATCGGGGTCTAATCTGGAGACGTTGCAGAACCTTATCGGGAAGCAAACCGGAAAACAGGTTGAGATTGTGGTGGAACTGGCACAAAAGGGAAGAGGCAATATTGCGGCATATCCGGACCTTTCTGAGTTAAAGGCGAAGGTGCCGATTGAATATGTAGATTAAGAGAGTTTAAGGAGGATTTTTTACATGGCAAAAAGAGGAGGATTCCCGGGCGGTGCAATGCCGGGTAATATGGCTAACTTGATGAAGCAGGCGCAGAAGATGCAGCGCCAGATGGAAGAGCAGCAGGCGGAGCTTGAGACAAAGGAGTTCGAAGGAACCGCAGGCGGCGGAGTGGTAACCGTAAAGGTATCCGGTAAGAAGGAAGTGGTTTCCGTAAAGCTGGCTCCGGAAGCAGTAGATCCGGATGATGTAGAAATGTTAGAGGACCTGATTGTAGCAGCAACCAACGAGGCGCTTCGTAAGATGGAAGAGGAGTCTTCCAAGGTAATGGGCAACATTGCGGGCGGTCTCGGCGGTCTTGGTGGAGGATTTCCGTTCTAATGGATTATTACAGCAGTCAAATCAGTAAATTGATTGAGGAGTTTGCGTCTTTGCCGGGAATCGGTGCAAAGACCGCACAGCGCCTGGCCTTTCATGTGATTAATATGCCGGCGGAGCGGGTGTCCCAGTTTGCGGATGCCCTTGTTTCCGCACGCAGTAACGTGCGTTACTGCAAGGAATGTTGCACCCTGACGGATCAGGAGGTTTGCCCGATTTGTGCGAAAGAGGACAGGGATCACCGGACCATTATGGTGGTGGAAAATGCCAGGGACTTAGCGGCCTATGAAAAGACCGGAAAGTACAACGGGGTATACCATGTGCTTCACGGTGCCATCTCTCCGATGCTGGGCATCGGACCGGCGGATTTGCGTATGAAGGAGTTGATGCTTCGTTTGCAGGGCGACGTGGAGGAGGTCATCATTGCCACCAATTCCAGTCTGGAGGGTGAGGCAACGGCCATGTATCTCAGTAAGCTCATTAAGCCGGCGGGCATCAAGGTGACGCGAATTGCCAGCGGAGTGCCGGTGGGCGGCGATTTGGAGTACATTGACGAGGTAACCTTACTTCGTGCATTGGACGGTCGGACGGAACTGTAGCGGAAGCAAGCGACCGCGTCTCGGTTGCAAGAGTCCGCAAAGCGGCGGAGTGGAAGATGTCGCTTGAAGCGACCCACCGCAGGCGGAGAATCTCGTGAGCGAGATTCGATATTCTTAAGGAGTGAAAGAATGACCATAAAAAACAGGAACGAAATCGGTTGGAAGAAACATCCCCGTCCGCAGATGCGCCGGGGATTATTTCACATGATAGAAGGATGGCGCTTAAACGGACGGGACATTTGTGTGCCGTTTCCGCCTCAGGCACCCCTTTCGGGATATGAAGGAGACGTCGGAACAAGGCTTTGTTATGAGGTCTCTTTTGTTTTGCCGGAAAACTTTACAAAGGACCGGGTATTGCTTCATTTCGGTGCGGCGGACCAGGTGGCGGAAGTATGGGTAAACGGACATTGTGTGGGTACCCATGAGGGTGGTTGCCTGCCGTTTTTCTTTGATATTACGGAAGTTATTTTACGGGCCGGGGAAAACCGTTTGGAAGTGAAAGTAACGGATGAACTGTCAAAGGTTTATCCGTACGGAAAGCAAAGTAAGACGCCGGGCGGTATGTGGTATACGCAAGTGTCCGGAATCTGGCAGACGGTCTGGCTGGAGAATGTACCGGAACGATATATAGAAGAAGTACGCCTGACTCCGGATTCGGAGGGGGTTACGGTAAAGATTTCCGGTAATGTTGTGTGCGGGATGACAGAAAACGGGGAAATTACGGAGGCTGCATTGGAGGCTCGGGAGCGGACAACAATCCCGGAGAACGGGACGCGGGAACTCGAGGCCGGAGACGGATTTACGGTTATCATAGATTTGGGTAACAACGAAACATTAACCGGGACCTTTTCCAGAACCGAAGGCTATATTCGGTTGGCGGGACGTTGCAGTGACAGCGGAACACCGGTTAAGCCGAAGCATTGGACAACGGATGCACCTCATATTTATACCGCAAAAATCAGACTCGGCGAAGATGAAATCGAGACCTATTTTGCCTTGCGGACGTTTGGTCAGGAGCGAATAGACGGAAGGCTTCGTCTGACCTTAAACGGAGAGCCGGTGTTTTTGCACGGGCTTTTGGATCAGGGATATTATCCGGAAGGGATTTATTTGCCTTGCTGTGAGGAAGAGTATGAAAGGGATATTCTCCGCATGAAGGAGCTGGGTTTTAACATGCTTCGGAAGCATTGCAAGGTGGAACCGGAATGGTTTTATTATTACTGTGATATACACGGAATGCTGGTATTGCAGGATATTGTAAACAGCGGAGGATATTCTTTTGTGCGGGATACGGCACTGCCGACAGTAGGTTTCCGGAAACGCAGGGACAACGGTCGGGCAAAGACAGAGGATGAAAAAAAGCGCCGGGCTTTTTTTGAGCAGCATATGAAGGATACGATAGCACACTTATACAATCATCCTTGCGTGGTGGGTTACACGATTTTCAACGAAGGTTGGGGACAGTTTGAGGCGGACCGGATGTATGAAATTGCGAAGAAGTCCGACCCGTTACGATGGTTTGATACCACCTCCGGCTGGTTTGCAAAGAAAAAAAGCGACTTCGACAGTCGCCATGTGTATTTTCGGAATAAAAAGCTGACAGGGAAAGAAAAACCGCTGTTCCTGTCGGAATGCGGTGGGTTCTCCTATCAAATTAAGGAGCATTGTTATTCCTCGGACAAAAGCTACGGTTACGGAACCTGCGGCTCTGTAGCGGAGCTGACGGAACGGATTGTGGGGATGTACCGTAAAATGGTATTGCCGGCGATTGCCGAGGGGTTGTGCGGTTGTGTTTATACCCAGGTCAGTGATGTGGAAGAGGAAATCAACGGCCTTTACACGTATGACCGGGAGGTTTGCAAGGTGGACAAGGAGGCCATGCGGCGGTTGGCGGAGGAGCTTTGCTCCGCAAATAAGTTCAGACCGTAGCGGATGCCTAAATAAATCCGGTCCGCTAAGGACATGACGGTGTGGAGCCTTGTGGTTTGTAACAGCATTCGGTCCAAAAGCCCTGAGAGATTTACGATGCCGGTGATAAACACATCTCCCACGGAAATCAGGTCTTTTCCGACCCCGGCTCCCGGTTTTAAGGAGCCGATACCCAGGGTATAGTAGCCGATATGGGCCTGTTTTCCCAGAGAGGCATCAATGGCAATAATATAAGGATTTTTATGGCGACTGTGGATTTGTTCAACCACGGTCGCTAAATTTTTTGCATGAACCGGATTTTCCAGGGTGCCGTAAACAAAGTAGTTTTGATTCGGATGCTGTTCTAATTTATAACCGATGAGCGGTCCCAGAGAATCGCCGGTGGCGCGGTCCGAACCGATGCATAGAAAAATTAAAGTCTGATTGGACGTGACCTGTTCCCGAAGCAAGGAAAAGAAGACTTGTCCGAATTGTGCGGAAGAAGAATAATCTTCCGCATTGTAATAATAAACGGTATTCAAATGATAATCCTCCGTGAATAAAAATAGGGTGTCTATACTAAAAGTATTCCCCGGTACGGGAGATTTAGAATTGTTTAATTGGTAATTTTTGGAAAAGTGGCGACAAAAGGCGACGGAAAGAAACGCGATTTACAAAAAACGGAAATAAAGCGATGCGATAGGTGGCACAATAGAGCGAATGCCGTAAATCGGTTCTTTTTTGCGACAGCAGGGTTTGGCAAAAAAAGCAGGGCTTGTCCGTTATGATTAAAGGCAGAAAACAAACCATAAAATGCAATGTTGCGGAAAGGAAGAATGTTATGGAAGAAAAAATTGTGCAAAGAGAAGGAGAAGAAAAGACGGGAGTGGTGAATCAATTGCTGAAGTTGCCGAAGCATATTAAGCAAATGGGCCTTCCGGGGAATAACCCGGAAATCTACATAGAGGATTATGCGGAAGGATATTTGCGCAGGTTGGCGGCGAGCGATTACACGGAATGCCGCGTGGCGGTGCTTGTGGGCGAGCTTATGAAGTCTGAGGGAAAGCGGTATGTGTTTATCCGGGGGGCAATTGAAGCGGAGGAGGTATGGAAAGAGAATTCTGTTTGCTTTACTTCTGAGGTGTGGGCCGGTGTGTATGAAAAAATCAAACGCTATTTTCCACAGTATGAGGCAATCGGCTGGTTTTTGGGCGGGCCGGAGTTTTTGACGGAGGTAACGGATGAAATTCGCCAAATCCATGTGGATTGGTTCGGCGGACGGGACCGGGTATTGTACCGGGTAGATCCGGTGGAAAAGGAAGCGACGTTTTATTTGTACGATAAGGGTGAACTGAGGCAGTGGCCGGGATACAGTGTTTATTACGAAAAGAATGAGGAGATGCAGGATTATCTGGTGGCGGGAGCTCCGCCTTCCGTGGATGAAGGATATACGGAGCCTGTGCTGGCGGAAATCAGTAAGAAGGTAGGACGGAAAGAGGATGCAGAGGCGGAAGAAGGAGAAGAAAAGACCGGGGAGGAGCAGGTGAAAAAAACGAAACATGAAAGCAGACCGGAGGAATCTCCCGCAGAAAAGAGTTCGGTGAAAGAAAAATCCGGTCACGGTGTAGGTATCGCGGCGGCAATTGCTTTGCTTGCAATCGGAGCTTTTGCGTTGAAGGAAAACGAAATCGGGCAGTTGTGGAATGCGGTCGGCGGAACCACGGCAACTCCGGTTCCCGGACCTACGGCAGACGTGTTGTTATATGAGAATGAGGGACAGGCGGTCTCGGTAAATGCGGGTGTGGGCCCTACAATGTCTCCGGTACAGAATCCGGAGGGGAAAGGAAACCTGCTTGAGGGAGAGTTTATTCCGGTTACGGAGGCTCCTTATATGTTTGAGGGGGAGGTTGCATCGGACGACACATCGAAGCTGACAGAGGCTCCTACCGAAGAACCGGAACCGACGGCAACGTCTGAGCCGGAGGCGGTAGATACAGAAACGGAACCGCTGAATTTAAAGCTTTATGTGGTGCAAAAGGGGGACACATTGGCCGGCATCTGTCGGGATTTTTACGGTGATCAGGTGAGGATGGAGGAAATTAAGGGAATTAATCAGATTACCGATGAGAACTGGATCTA
>JAFTPY010000162.1 GCA_017463035.1 Lachnospiraceae bacterium | reverse complement strand
TTCTTCCTCCTCTGTTTATCTCCTCCACAAAAACGCATTTTCTTTCTTCACTTCCAGCGTCTTCAAAAATGCAAATGCTTCTTCCGGTGACGTAACGGTTTTATCCACGTATTTCGTGTGAAGCTCCACATCATAATCGTAGTATTTTACCTGCGCCATTAAGTCATCCACATACTGTTTCCAGTAAGCATCCGCCTCCGCTCCGTACGGAAAATCGGTACGCTTTGCTTGTCCGTACTGCTCCATCATCTCGTACTGCATGGTTGCCAGCTTGTCCCGAAGCACGCGGAGTCCGGTCTCTCTGTCATAGGCACAGATATCAAAGGCCTCCTCCATGATTCCGTAAGCTTTCTTTCCGTTCCGATAGGTGGCAATCGGTACCACAAGGGCTCCGCTCTCTTTTGCCACATCGTAAATTCCCGGAAAGAATCCGCTCATAAGCTGGTTCGGGGACTTGTTCCAGGTTCCCTCCGGGTACATAATCACACTGGCTCCCAGCTCCAAGGCATAAACAATCTTCTTCTTTGCCGAAGCACGACTTTCCTTCTTGGTACGATCAATAGGAATCACCCCTGCCAGCCAGGAGGTGATACCGTCAACAGACCGGTACAACTGGGTCAAACTGCCGTTTAACACATAGGCCTGTCGCTTTGCCATAACTACCGTATGTTCCACATCCTCCCGAAACCCGTGGGTCGGTGCAAACAGTACCGGTTGCTTCGGAAGCCTTGCCCGACGCAAAACCCTCAGTTTTGAATTCGGTGTCACAAAAGGAATCGCAAACCGAAGTACCGGACTGATAATTTTCCGTGCACGAATACTCCCTTTTGACAACACCTTCTTCGGGTCGCTATCTAACAGTCGGTCTATGAATTTGTTGTACATACTTCATCTCCTTTATACATTACCTCATACGTCTCCTGCGCTATCATCAGCTCTTCATCCGTACAAACTACCATCACCTTTACCTTGGACTCATCCGTGGAAATCTCTCCGTCCCCAGCCACTGTCCGGTTTCGTACCTTGTCAATCTCGATGCCGGCAAAAGAAAAGCCTTCACAAACCGCTTCCCGCACATAACTGCTTTTCTCTCCGATTCCGCCGGTAAATACAAGCACATCCACTCCGTCCATAACCGCGATATAACTGCCGATATACTTCCTGATACGGTAGACAAACATTTCGATTGCCAGTGTCGCGTTACTGTCTCCCGTATTCATTGCTTCCAACACCTCTCTGAAATCACTTGACTTTTTTGAGATGCCCTTCAGTCCCGATTCCGTATTCAGCTTTCTTAAAATTTCCTCTTGGGAAAGCTCGGTCTTGCCTGCGAGAAAGCCCACCACAGATGGATCGATGTCACCGGAACGGGTCCCCATGACCAGTCCTTCCAACGGTGTAAATCCCATGGAAGTATCCACCGATTTTCCGTTCTGCACCGCCGTAATACTCGCTCCGTTTCCCAAATGGCAAACGATGATTTTACTATCCTCTAACGGTATTCCCAGTGCTTCCGCCGCCTTGTACGCAGCGTATTTATGGGAGGTACCGTGAAATCCATACCGCCGCACCTTATAGGTCTCGTACAGTTCATAAGGCACTGCGTACATATACGCCTTTTGTGGCATCGTCTGATGAAAGGAGGTGTCAAATACCGCCACCATGGGGACGTTCTCAAACATTTCCCTGCAAGCCTTGATTACCTTTAGTGCAGCCTCATTATGTAACGGTGCAAGCTCCTTACACACTTCCAGTTCCTCCAGTACCGTATCATCAATTACCGTGGGCTCCACGAAACGGTCGCCTCCATGGGCAATCCGATGTCCGATTACAGCAATCTCTTCTGAGGAATAAAATCCTTCTGCTGCCCCCTCGGTAAGTACCTTTAGAACGGCATGCAATGCATCGTTATGATTCTCCAACACCGCATTATAAGACCTTTGATTCCCCTCTATGATGTAAGAAACACAGCTTCCTTCCAGACCAATACGCTCACAGAGTCCGCGTACCTTTTCTCTCTTTTCCGGGAACCTTAATACCTTAAATTTCAAGGTAGAACTCCCCGCATTTAATGCCAATATATTCACAGTATTCTCCTCTTGGAATGCATTTTTCTCTTATACTTATTATATGTTTTATACAATTCATAACAACATTTTGGCAAAAATCGACGTTTTTGCAACAAAAATAGCAACGGTACCGATTATTTACAATCAATACCGTTGCCAATGCGCTCATTTTCTCATATATTTTGTATATTTTTATGTTTACCTATCGCTCATTCGTCTCCAGCACCACCATCGCCGTGTAAACACCCTTCTCAAAGCTTCCCTGATACTCCCCGTTATACTGTTGCGCAATGCCCTTTATTATTTGCACTCCGTAACCGTGTCCCGGTCGTTTTTCTTTCTTCACCGATTCTGTTGCGGAATTCTCTACTTTTACAAACACGTAACGCTCCTGCTGTTTTACATGCACCGTAACAAAGGCATCCACCACACCGCTCTCAGCTGCCGCATGAATTGCGTTATCCAGAAGATTTGCCAGTATACTGCACATATGGAGAGGCAAAATCCCTATATCTGCCATAGCCGTTATCTCTGCCGTAAATCGTACCCCTTCCTTTACACACATCCGGCTTTTTTCCGAAAGCACCGCATTCATTACCGCATTCTCGCACCACCGATACTCGGCGTTTTTTTCGATTGCTTCTCTTAACTGCTCCAACAGCTCCACGGATTTTTCCCCTTCCCCGTTTTTCGCAATATGCAGAGCCGCCGTCAGCTGGTTATTAAAATCATGGCGTATTTTGGCCATCTCCTCGCGATGAATTTCTATGGTTTCATAATACCCTTTCTCCATTTCCATCAGTTTTTCCGTCTCGGCCAGCTGCTGCTTTATTTTCTCCTTTTCCCCCTGGGTAAACATCACATAAAACAGAATTACATCCGCCGCAATACCGAGAAGCAGACTGCACAAAGCCTGCCACGGATATTCATACGTCACCTTACCCCTGATCATGTCCGTCGGGAAATTGCGTATCATCAAATACTGGCTAATCGGGAAAAGTAAAAATATCCATATTTTTTTCGGTATACTTTTGGTTTTCACCCACTTCCACACTACAGCCACAACCGCAAGAAGGGAAAAATGAATGATATACATCAAAACTTCGTAGATCATTGCAACCGGGTCGTCTCCGAGAAAATCCAGTTCCAGTACCTGTTCTCCGATTCCCACACAAAGGATAAGCTCCGAAACGGTTGCCACTATCATCCATAAAAGCACCGACAATATCTTTTCCCATAACTTATCTTTAAACAATACCAATACATATCCGAAGAAAAAAAGAACCTGCACATATCCCAGCGCATCAAACAGTTCGTTCTGTTTCACCAACAATCTTGCAACAGTAGGCAATTGTAATACCGCCGTACCGTAAAGGGCATACAACCAATACTTCCTCTTTTCATACTTCGGCGTCAAAAACAAACCAAAAAACAGAAAAGTGAAATAAACATATAAGATTCCACTCATAAAATAATGTATCGCAAACGTAATTGTCATGTCACACCCTCCTATAACTGCTCACCCATATACCGGAAATAGCTTTCACGCACCTCGTTGTACTTTTCTCTGCTGATATTTACCCGGGTTTCTCCCTTTAACAAAATCTCGCTTTTATCGATGAACATAATATAGTTCATGTTCACCACATAGCTTTTATGACACTGTAAGAAGTACTTCGGCAGTTTTTCTTTTACATGCTCCAACCGTCCGTACAGTTCTACTGTTTTTTCATTGGTGTGTATCATTACATGATGTCCCTTACTTTCCAGATAACAAATCTCCCGGATCGGAATCGCCTGAATCAAGCCGTTTTGACGAACCACCAGTTTTTCTTCCGTGTGTGCCGTATTCGTCTTCGCCTTTTCCAAAAGCTTTTGTAACAGCTCCTCCTTTACAGGCTTTACCAGATAGCCGCACAGATTAGACTCCTCAAGAAATATCTGCTGTGAAAAACGGTCGTTAAATCCGGTGACATAAATAATCTGTGTCAGGGGCACTAATTCGTACAGCTTCTTAGACAATTGTATGCCGTCCGTTTCCTTCTTCCAGTCA
>JAFTPY010000161.1 GCA_017463035.1 Lachnospiraceae bacterium | reverse complement strand
GTTACGGAAAGCATGGATGAAGTGTAAGCTAAGGTGCAGGAAGGTATTAAGGAGAGGCAACGGATAAGTTTTTATGTATATTTAAAGTGAAAGCAGCTGTTACGGAGCAATGACCGGGAACGGCTGCTTTTTTGCTTTACAGGAAATTAATTGACAAAGATAAGAATAAGATGTAAAATAGTTTACAAATAAGTTTGTCGGAGGTGGGATATGGAATTTCGTTTTGTACAGGATTTAGAGATTGTATCGGAGCTTACGGGGCTTTCTGCGGAGGCCTTTGCAGAGGAACTGGGTGTTTCCAGGATGACGTTGAACAATTGGCTTTCAGGAAAGAAGTCGGCCACCGAAAAGAATATTGCGTCCTTTTATGAGTATACTTTCCGTAAAGGAATACGGCTGAATCTGATTAAGGAGCAGTTGTATCGGGAGGATGTTGCGGAGTCATCGAAGGTTCTTTTGTTTCATGGGGCTAAGACGAAGATAGAGGGAGCGTTACGTACCGATTGCAGTAAGCGAAGGAACGATTTCGGTGCCGGTTTTTATTGCGGAGAGAGTTTGGAGCAGTCAGCCATGTTTGTTGCGACCTATCCGGCCTCATCCTTATATATGCTTACGTTTGATAGTACGGGACTGAAGGGAAAGGAATTCGGGGTGAGCAGAGATTGGATGCTGTTGATTGCATATTTCAGGGAACGTCTCGGAGGCTATGCGGATTCCGGGGTGATACGGGAGCTTGTGCGGACGGTAGAGGGTGTGGATTATATTGTGGCTCCCATTGCGGATAACCGGATGTTTGAGATTATCGACCAGTTTATTGACGGGGAGATTACGGACGAGCAGTGTAAGCATTGTCTGTCTGCTACGAATCTCGGAAAGCAGTATGTATTTGTGACAGACAAGGCATTACGGCAGGTGGAGCTTCTGGAACGGTGTTATCTTACCGGGGCCGAGAAGGAGTTTTATCTTTTTTCCAGGCAGGCAAGCTACGAGATGAACCGGGATAAGGTAAAGGTGGCGCGCAGACAGTACAGAGACGTGGGAAAGTATATTGAGGAGATGATGTGATGAGAGAAATGGATCACTACGGATTGCAGATGTGCAAATTTCAGGGAGAACTGTTCGAAGAATCTCTTCGGAAAACGGAATGCGGTTCCAAGGTGTTTTTGCGGCGCTTTATGCTGTCGGATTTGGCGGAGCGTATGGATAAGTACGGCTTTTTATATGAAGCAACCGATGTGGGAGATGCTTTTATCGAAATTGAAACCCAGTACGGTCCTACCGATTACGGACAGGTAAAATTCGGCGGAGAGGCATTGTACTGGACCGGGTATCTTTATCGTTATTGGGCGTACATTTCAGGAATGAGCAGCAAACAGCTCTACCGTATCATCAAACCGGAGGAGCTGGAGAAGCTGTATTATCCGTATCATTCTCTTGATCCGGAGCAGGCCATCGAGCGCATCAAAGAGGCCAAGGGACTGACGGAGGAGGATCAGATTAAGCGCGGCGTGGAAATACTGCGGCGGATACGGGCGAGGAGTGCAGGACAGGAACAGCAGGGAAAGTCAAAGAAAGAATAATACGGACAGGAAGGTTGGGAAGCCTTCCTGTTTTTACATTCCTAAATATTTTATTAAATTATTGATATCGTATTGACGAAAAAAATGCAATCTGTTATTTTATAATGGTTAATATTGTTTTTCTTTTATGGGTTACATATATATAGAAGATGTACAGAAGGATTTTGTATTTGGGTATGTGAAGCAACAAGTCAGGAGGCGAATATGCTTACATTACGTGACATTAAGAAGGAGTATCGCGTGGGCGATATGACGGTGCCGGCATTAAAGGGTGTCAGCATTCAGTTTAGGAAGAGCGAGTTTGTATCGATACTGGGTCAGTCCGGCTGCGGTAAGACCACATTGTTGAACATTGTGGGCGGTCTGGATCAGTATACCGAGGGTGATTTGATTATTAACGGCGTATCCACAAAGAAGTTTAAGGATTCTGACTGGGACAGTTATCGTAATCATTCCATCGGCTTTGTATTCCAGAGCTACAACCTGATTCCGCATCAGAGCGTACTTTCCAATGTAGAACTGGCGTTGACTCTTTCCGGTGTTTCAAAGTCGGAGCGTAGAAAGCGTGCCAAGGAAGCGCTTGAAAAGGTTGGTCTCGGAGATCAGTTACATAAGAAGCCGAATCAGATGTCTGGCGGACAGATGCAGCGTGTTGCTATTGCCCGTGCTCTCGTAAACAATCCGGATATTTTGCTGGCGGATGAGCCGACGGGAGCATTGGACAGTGAGACCAGCGTACAGATTATGGAGATTTTAAAAGAGGTTGCAAAAGATAAGCTGGTTATCATGGTTACCCATAACCCGGAGTTGGCGGAGGAATACTCCAATCGTATCGTCCGCCTGCTTGACGGTAAGATTATCAGCGATTCCAATCCGTACGAAGAGAATGTTCAGGCGGTAGAGCAGACGAAGAAGGAGAAAAGAGCAAAGAAGACATCCATGTCCTTCTTTACGGCATTGGCGCTTTCCTTTAATAACCTTTTGACGAAAAAAGGACGTACTTTTATGACTGCGTTTGCGGGCTCCATCGGTATTATCGGTATTGCGCTTATTTTGTCCGTGTCTACCGGCGTGCAGGAGTATATAGATTCTGTACAGAGAGATACCCTTTCCAGCTATCCGATTACCATGGAGACTGAGGTGGTGGATTCTTCCGCACTTTTGGCGACCATGATGGGCGTGGATGAGGACGGAAAACCGAAGGATCAACATGAGTTGGATAAGGTATATGCAAACTCCACCATGTATGATATGGTAAATGCTTTTACGGATATGGATACCAGAAAGAACAACTTAAAGGCATTCAAGAAGTTTTTGGAAGAAAACGAAGAGATGCAGCAGTATGTTTCTTCTGTGCAGTATTCTTATGATATGGACCTAAGTATCTATACCAAGGACGTAGACGGTAAGGTGGTAAAGTCTGACGTAAACGAACTGATGGCAATGATGATGGAATCCTTCGGTATGGCCAGCACCATGATGGAACAAATGAGTCCGATGATGATGGGCATGGATGTATGGAATGAGATGATGACCGGCGAGAACGGTGAACTGATCAGTGATACGGTAAAGGCTCAGTATGACGTGATCCACGGCGAGTGGCCGGATGCCTATAATGAGGTTGTAATTTTAGTCGACAGAAATAATGAAGTCAGCGATATGGTATTGTATGCCTTGGGCTTAACTACCATGGATGTGATGATGGAGTCCATGCAGGATATTATGGCGGGAAAGCAAGTGTCCCAGGACCTTGGTCCGTGGACCTATGAGGATATTTGCGGTATGACTTTCCGTGTGATTCCGAGTGCGTTAAAATATCAGAAGCAGGCAAACGGAAGCTACTCGGATTTATCCGCTTCCGATGCCGGACTGTCTTATTTATATGACGAGAAGGGGATGGACTTAAAGGTGGTAGGTATTCTTCGTCCGAACGAGGATGCCACTTCGACTTCCATGACCGGTGCTATCGCTTATACCAGCGAGTTAACCAAGTATGTTATGGAGCAGAATACAAACTCCGAGATTTTAAAGGCACAGCTTGCGGATGTTACGATTGATGCAATTTCAGGTTTGCCGTTTGAGACCGGTGAGGAGGAAGAGCTTTCTACGGAAGAGAAGGAAGCTGCTGTAAAGGCTTATTTTGCCGGTCTTGATAATTCCAAGAAGGCAGAGTTGTACGGAACCATTATGGCAACTCCGTCGGAGGCATATCTTACCGAAACGGTAGGGGCGCAGATGGCAGCCATGGATGAAGCTACTCTTCGCGGCATGCTGGTGCAGGCTTTTTCCCAGCAGATGGCTGTGGAGGCGGAGCAGGTACAGGGTTATGTAGACGGTATGAGTGCGGAAGATGTACAGACCTATGCATATCAGGTGCTGGCGGCGATGGTTACGGAGCAGTACGCAAAGGGAGTACAGGCAAACTTAGGCACCATGACCGTAGAGCAATTGGCCGGTATGTTTGATATGGCGCGGTTTACCACAGAGGAATATGTCGGATTTTATGAGATCTATCTTCCGAAGAGCTATTCCGAATCCACCTATGACGAGAATTTAAAGCTTCTCGGTTATGCGGATCCGGACAGCCCGTCTTCGATTAATATTTATGCGGAGACCTTTGAAAATAAGGATATGATTGCTGACTTGATTGCGCAGTACAACGAGAAGGCAGCCGAGGAAGATGTGATTGAGTACACCGACTATGTGGCACTCCTGATGTCCTCCATTACTACGGTAATCAATGCGATTTCTTATGTATTGATTGCGTTTGTGGCAATTTCACTGGTAGTATCCTCTATTATGATCGGTATCATTACCTACATCTCTGTATTGGAGCGTACCAAGGAAATCGGTATTCTTCGTGCAATCGGTGCGTCCAAGAAGGATATTTCCCGTGTGTTCAATGCGGAGACGATTATTGTAGGCTTTGTATCCGGTGCCATCGGTATTCTGGTGACTCTCGGATTTATCGTGATTATCAACATCATTCTTCATGAGGTAACCGGTATTGCAAACTTAAATGCAGTGCTTCCGCCGGTAGCAGGTGTGATTTTGGTAGGTATCAGTATGCTTCTTACCTTTATCGCAGGTCTGTTCCCGTCTAAGGTGGCGGCAAAGAAGGATCCGGTAATTGCATTGAGAAGTGAATAAGAAGGAAGGGGCTGTCGCATGATGAATGCGTAGCCCCAGAAAGATAAAAGGAAAGGTGCCAACGGAACGTTACGCATGATTTGCGAGTTTCCGGCGACACCTTTCTTTACTATGTCTAAATCTGTGGAAAGAGAAATTAATCGATTAAATCTGCGCCAACTTTGCTGCGGCGTCAGAAAGAAGAAGCAATGCCTGGGATTTGATTTCCGGAGAAGCATAAAGGCCTTTGGTGGCAGCGGTGGCGGCGGTCTTGGATAAATCCAACGCTTCTAAGAAATTCTCTTCGCTGCAACGTGCGGTGGCCAGGCG
>JAFTPY010000160.1 GCA_017463035.1 Lachnospiraceae bacterium | reverse complement strand
GTCAATGTGGCTGAGGGGACTCTTGCCGAGGTGGATGTGATTTTGTGGCTGGTGGAGCCGACGGATTATATCGGAGCGGGTGAACAACATATTTTAGAGGTGCTGGCCCGGACGAAAACACCGGTGGTATTGGTAATCAATAAGATGGATACGGTGGATAAGGAGACGCTTTTAAAAGCGGAAGAGACCTACAAAGATGTGTACCCGTTTGCGGGAGTGATTATGACCAGTGCCCTGCGCAGCAGGAACGTGGATAAGCTGCAGTCCCTGTTGTTTTCCTTATTGCCGGAGGGTCCGATGTATTACGATGAGGATACGGTGACGGACCAGCCGGAGCGTCAGATTGCGGCGGAGATTGTGCGGGAAAAGGCGCTGCGCCTTTTGGATGATGAGATTCCTCACGGAATTGCCGTAGCCATCGAACGGATGAAGGAACGCCCGGACGGGCATCTGGTGGACATTGATGCTACGATTATTTGCGAGCGGGATTCCCACAAGGGCATTATTATCGGAAAACAGGGGGCGATGTTAAAGCACATCGGTACCGAGGCCAGAAAAGAAATCGAACTTTTATTTGAGTACAAAGTGAATTTAAAGCTTTGGGTAAAGGTAAAGAAGGATTGGCGTGACAGTGATTTTCTTTTGAAAAACTACGGTTACGTGGAGCGTTCGGAAGACGAGTAAGTCGTGTCAAGCCCCCAATTACTTCCAGTACCTAGGATTATAGTATCAGTGTATTTTTGTATGTTTCGGAGATGCTAGTTTTGTTTCATAGTAATTTACTATGAAACAAAACTACGCTCCGCGTGAATGCACACTCGCGCGAGAGGAAGATGTCGCAAGCGACCGTGCTCGGCGCGAGAGTTCCGTAAACGGAACTCTATATTATAGGTTGACCGAAACTATAGAATACGGGGGTACGAAAATGGAAGAAGAGTATTGGGAAAGATTCAGAACAACCGGAAGCGTGACGGACTATTTGTCCTATCGCGGTGCGGTGGAACAAAGGAACAGAGAGGAACAGAAAGTACAGGGAGAATCCTATGGCAGAGAGCATTACGGTGACAGGAATGATTCTGTCGGCACAACCGAATAAAGAATACGACAGACGCCTTGTACTTTTGACAAAAGAACGAGGAAAAATTTCTGTGTTTGCAAACGGAGTGCGTCGTCCCACTGCGATGCTTTCCGGATGCAGCCAGCCCTTTGTGTTTGGGAAGTTTACTCTGTATGAAGGACGAGATTCTTATACACTTCAGGCCGTGGAGCCGGAAAACTTTTTCGCGGAGCTGCGGACGGATTTGGAAGCGGTCTATTACGGCGTTTATTTTTGCGAATTTGCGGAAACGGTAACAAGAGAGGGGCTTCCTGCAAAGGAGGAACTAAAGGTACTGTACCGTTCTTTGGGAGCTCTTTTAAAGAAGTCCATCGGTGTGGAACTGGTACGGGCAATTTTCGAACTGAAAATGTTATCCGTAGGCGGTATCTCTCCTCAGGTATATGAATGCGTAAAGTGCAGAAAGAAAGAAGACCTGCACTGGTTTTCCGCAAAAAGCGGCGGCTGCGTTTGTAAAAGTTGTGCGGATAAGCTTTGGGAAGAGGAAGTACATGCGGGGGGACAGAACGAGGGACTTACCGTAGGAGAACGGTATCTTCCGATGTCCGGCTCTACCCTTTATACCATGCAATATATATTGGCGACGCCCATCGAAAGCTTGTATACCTTTACGGTAACGGAGGATGTACTGTCGCAGTTAAAAAAGATACTAAAGGAATTTACAGACCTGCATATCGGCCGGAAGTTTAAGAGCCTGGAGATGTTGGAGTTGTTGTAAGGAGGATGAGTTATGTCAAGAACCATGCAATTCAAAATGGAGCGTCCCGGTCTGGTGGAAGTGGGACAGGAGGTAGAGATTCGCGAATCTACCCTTCCGAATGCAATCTTTTATTATGTCATAGAACCGGCAGTGGCCATGTCCGGAAACATTCCGTTCCGTGAACGACTGACGAAACTTTCAGGCGTAGTAAAAGATGTAGAGGAGAATAGTAAAGGATTCTATGTGACGGTGGAGTTTGAGGAGTAGTATAAAAAATCCCCCACTCGCAAGAGCGGGGGAAAGTTTTTTACCGGATTCTTTCCGGAAAACCGATTTTCTTTTGTACCTTACGAAGGGTCTTGGTAGCCACGTAGTTAGCGCGTTCCCCGTTGTTCTTGATAATGCTGTCGATGTAAGCTTTATCCTTGGAGAGCTCCGCAACGCGGTCCTGAAGCGGCTTTAATACGTCCACAACGGACTCGCCTACCGCCAGCTTGAAATCACCGTAGCCCTTGCCTGCGAATTCTTTCTCTACCTCTTCCACGGACTTACCGGTGGTAGCGCGGTAGATGTCGATTAAGTTGCTGATGCCCGGCTTCTCCGCTGCGTAACGGATTTCGTTGTCGGAGTCGGTCACCGCACGCTTAAACTTACGGATAATGGTATCCGGGTCGTCCATAAGGTAAATGCTTGCGTTTAAGTTCTCGTCGGACTTGGACATCTTCTTGGTCGGGTCCTGCAGGCTCATAATCTTTGCGCCTACCTTTCCGAGGTATGCTTCCGGAATCTTAAATACATCCCCGTAGATGCCGTTAAAACGCTGCGCGATGTCACGGGTCAGCTCAAGGTGCTGCATCTGGTCGATACCCACCGGAACCACGTCAGCCTGGAACAGTAAAATATCCGCTGCCATGAGTACCGGGTAAGTGAAGAGACCTGCGTTAATGTTGTCCGCATGCTTTGCGGACTTATCCTTAAACTGGGTCATACGCTGTAATTCGCCCATGTAAGTATAACAGTTCAAAATCCAAGCCAGCTCCGCATGACCGGAGACATGGGATTGATAGTAGATACAGTTCTTTTCCGGATCAAGGCCTGCCGCAATATAAAGGGTCAAAAGGGCGCGGGCACGCTGGCGAAGCTCTGCCGGATTCTGGCGCACGGTGATGGAGTGTTCATCTACCACACAGTAGTAGCACTCATAATCTTCGTTTAAAGAAACCCAGTTCTTTAACGCACCGAGATAATTTCCGAGGGTCAAGTTGCCGGTTGCCTGCATTCCGCTGAATAATACTTTCTTTTCGTCTGCCATAGTTACTCCTTTTCCGCAGGAAAACCTAATGTTTTCCGGACGGATATTTCATGATAAAATAAGAGCGCATCACCGATTTTTTCGATGGCTCTTTACATAGTTACTATATTATAGTTTTCAGGGGAAAAAGTCAAGAAAAGTATGAAAAAATATGCGGTGTGGAAAAAGAAAAGGCTCAGGCACGAATACTTCGTGACCTGAGTCTTGATGCATAATAACAAAATAGAGCAGATGACGGGAATCGAACCCGCCTCCTCAGCTTGGGAAGCTGATATTCTACCGATGAACTACATCTGCATGACATACTTATCTTACCACCGGGAAAATTTCTTGTCAATAAGTCAAACGGATTATCGAAACAATTTTC
>JAFTPY010000159.1 GCA_017463035.1 Lachnospiraceae bacterium | reverse complement strand
GAAATATTACAACCCTTATTGCGGCAATTGTACTGTATATCCTGGGCTCCGGTACGGTAAAGGGCTTTGCGACCACCCTTGCCCTCGGTATTGTACTTTCCATGTTTACGGCATTGTTTGTAACAAAATTTATTTTATATGCATTCTATGACATGGGCTTTGACAAGGAGAAGCATTACGGTCAGGTAACGAAATATAAGTTCTTTGATTTCGTAAAGCACGGAAAGAAGTATGCAGTGATTTCCCTTGCACTGATTCTTGCCGGTGTGGCAGGTATGGTGGCAGGTAAGGTGAGTACCGGTGAAGTGTTGGCCTATGGTTTGGACTTTAAGGGCGGTACCGCTATGACCGTAACCTTCCCGGAGGGAACAGAGCCGACCATCGGTGAGTTGGAAAAGGCGGTGCAGGAGGCCATCGGAGAGAAGGCAACGGTAAATCTGGTGGGAGATGCCAATGCGGCAACCATTAAGACAAAAGAGCTTTCGGAAGAAACGCGAAACGAACTGACGGATTACCTTGTAAAGAATTACGGTGTGTCCGAGAGTGAAATTGAAATACAGAGCATCAGCGGTACGGTCAGCGGAGAAATGAAGAAGGATGCGATACTTGCGGTGGCGGTGGCTACGGTATGTATGCTGATTTATATCTGGTTCCGATTCTCCAATTTGTCTTTTGCGGCAAGTGCGGTACTGGCATTGATTCACGACGTGTTGATTGTGCTGGCGGTATATGCGGTAAGTCGTATCGGCGTGGGAAATACCTTTATTGCATGTATGCTGACTATTGTGGGTTATTCCATCAATGCAACCATCGTTGTATTTGACCGGATCAGAGAAAATCTGAAGGAGCAATTGAAGAAGGAAACCTATATCGATATTGTAAATAAGAGTATTGCGCAGACCTTTTCCAGAAATATTTACACATCCCTGACAACATTCTTTATGGTGGCGGCACTGGTGATTTTCGGTGTAACCTCCATCAGAGAGTTTGCCATTCCGTTGATGGCAGGTATTGTTTGCGGCGCTTATTCGTCCATTTGCATTACCGGTCTTTTGTGGCTGAAGATTCGTGAAAAGTTTCCGGAGACAGAAGAGGAATAAGGTTTTCGGAGAGATTTACAGAATATTAATAAATATTTTCTTTCTTTTTGGAAGAGAAATTGTTATACTGTTCTTGCTTCGCGGAAGTACTGTGAAGCGAGAACAGTATATGTTTATGAGGTGACTTATGGATTTATCAGAGAAAAAAACTGCGTTGGATGATTCCGCGTCCATATATCAGAAAAGAGAAGAAAAAAGTGACCGTGCCAAATGGAAGGATTTAAAGGGCTTTCGAGCAAAATGGGATCATTTCAAGGCCTATTATTTATTGAAAACCTTTATCTGGGTTTGTGTGATTGCGTTTGCAGGCTATATGGTATACGAGTTTTTTGCGCCGGAAAAGGAGAAGCTTATCTATGTGGCGGTTTTGGATACGGTGCTTATGAACGACGTAGTGGAGGAGTTACAGTCCGGCTTTGAAGAATATATGGGAATGGATGAAACAAAGCTGGATTCGGTGTTTGATAATACGATGAATGTCTCTAATACCAGAGATGCGGCATCGGCAGAGATGTTTACCGTGCATGCTTATGTGGGGGATATTGATGTGCTGATAGCTTCGGAATCGTTGCTTGAGCAGTACGCCGACTACTATATCAGACCTTTGTCGGACCAGCTTCCGACCGATTTGTATGATGCGGTGACGGATCGGTTTTGTTATGTCGAGCCGGTGGATGAGGAAGGCAATAAGGGAGAGTCGCAGCCTTACGGAATATATATTACGGATTTGGTAACGAAGAGCCCGTATTGTAAAGAAGAAATTGTATTGGCTGTTTGCGGTAATACGAAACGGGGAGAAAATGCGGAGGAGTTTGTCCGGTACTTGTTGCGCCGGGCGGAAGGTATGCAGAAGGTTACCGTAGAATAGAATGAAAGAAAGAGTCTTTTGCCTAAATATGGGTAAAAGGCTCTTTTTATGACAACGGATAAAAAATCCTTAACGACTATTTAACAAAGAAATATGGTATACTACTGTCGGTGGGGAATGTACTTTGGGATAAGTGACTGAATGAGGAAGGGAAAATGAAGCAACAAAGAGTACGAGGAAAAGATGGTTTAATAAGAATCTCGTGGAAGGATAGTTTGATTACGATAGGTTTTCTGGCGGCGGCAACCGTTGCCTGTTTATTGATGCACGGGGAAGGAAAAACGGGGAGTCATGCTCCTCTTGTGTTTGTGCTTGCCATTTTGCTGATTTCGAGATTTACAAACAGTTATTTTTACGGGATGTTCTCTTCGGTTGTTGCGGTAATTGAGGTAAATTACATATTTACGTACCCGTATTTTAATTTGAATTTTACGCTCAGCGGATATCCGTTGACGTTTTTGGTCATGTTTTCTGTGTCGATTGTGGTCAGTATGCTGACGACACAGATTAAACAGCAGGAAAAGATTCGCACGGAAATCGAGAAGGAGCAGATGCGGGCAAATTTATTGCGTGCGGTATCCCATGATATCCGTACTCCGTTAACATCCATTGTGGGGGCGGTGTCTGCCGTTGCGGAAAATCATGACAAGCTTTCGGAAGAGAAAACATTATCATTACTCGGAGATGTGAAGGAAGAAGCCCAGTGGCTGGTTCGTGTGGTAGAAAACCTTCTTTTGGTTACAAGAATCGATGCGGACTCTGCAAAGGTTTCCAAAGAACCGGAGCCGGTGGAAGAAATTTTGGCGGAAGCGGTAGCGAAGTTCAAAAAGCGTTTTCCGGGAGCTCCGATTAAGACCGAGATGCCGGAAGATGTGTTGTTTGTACCGATGGATGCAATGTTAATCGAACAGGTATTGTGTAACTTGCTTGAAAATGCGATTTTACACGGCGGAGTGGTCAGTGAAATTCATTTAAACGTCAGAAAAGACGGAGAAAGTGCGGTATTCAGCGTCGCGGACGACGGTGTGGGAATTGCTGCGGAGATATTGCCGCGGATTTTAAGTGAAAGTATATACAGGGAAAACAGTGAAAATATTGACGGAAAGCGAAATATGGGCATTGGTCTTACGGTGTGTCAGAGTATTATCAAAGCACACGGAGGAATCATAAAGGCCTATAACCGAAAAGAAGGCGGCGCGGTATTTGAGTTTTCTTTACCGATAAAGGAGGGATAGCATGCCGATGAAAAATAAAGTCCTGGTTGTGGAAGACGAAAAAAGCATCAGTAATTTTATTGTTGCAATTTTGAACGCAAACAATTATGATGTAGTTACGGCAAGAACGGGTCAGGAAGCATACAGCCTGATTACTTCTTGTTGTCCGGATGTTGTTATTCTTGATTTGGGACTTCCGGATATGGACGGCATGGATGTGTTAAAGGCAGTGCGGAAGTGGTCGATTCTGCCTATTATCGTAGTGTCTGCAAGGACAAATGAGCGGGATAAAGTAGAAGCCCTGGATTTGGGCGCGGATGATTATATTACAAAACCCTTCGGGACTGCAGAGCTTTTGGCACGGATTCGTATGGCGCTTCGTCATACCAGAACCTCCGGGGCGAATCGTGATGTGGCGCAGAACGGGAGATTTTCCGCGGGCGAGCTTACGATTGATTATGAGAAATATCGTGTGTTTGTGGCCGGTAAGGATGTGGGACTGACGCAGAATGAGTTCAAAATCGTAAGTCTTCTCGGTAAGTATGCCGGGAAGGTACTGACCTATGATTTCATTATTCGCGAAATTTGGGGGCCGAATACCAACGGGGACAATCAGATTCTGCGTGTTAACATGGCGAATATCCGAAGAAAAATAGAGGAGAAACCGGCAGAGCCGAAGTATATTTTTACGGAAGTCGGCGTAGGATATCGAATGATTGAAGGAGAATAAGGAAAGAATGAGAAGAACCAAAATTGTGTGTACTTTGGGTCCGGCGTGTAATAACGAGCAGACTCTGGCACAGATGTTAAAGAACGGAATGAATGTTGCCCGTTTGAATTTTTCCCACGGAACCCATGAATATCATAAGGCCAATATCGAGATGTTTCGAAAGGTCAGAGACGAGATGAAGGTTCCGGCTGCTATTATGCTGGATACCAAGGGGCCGGAGATACGTGTGGGGAATTTTAAAAACGGTCCGGTTTTGTTAAAGAGCGGGGACAGCTTTACATTCACCACAAGAGAGACGGAAGGCAATGAAAAGGAAGTGGGTATTTCTTATAAAGAACTTCCGAAGCAGCTTGTTCCGGGAAATGAGATTTTGGTGGATGACGGTAAGCTGTTGCTGCGTGTGGTAACGGTGACGGATACGGATATTCGGTGCGAGGTGATTAACGGCGGTACAATCTCCAATCACAAGGGTGTGAATGTACCGAATGTACATTTGGATTTTCCTCATCTGAGTGACCAGGATGAGGCAGATTTGCGCTTCGGTGTAGAGCAGAATGTAGATTTTGTGGCGGCGTCCTTCGTACGTTCCAAGGAGGATGTTATCGGAATCCGGAATTGTTTGGATTATTACGGCGGTTATGATATTAAGATTATTTCTAAAATCGAGAATATTGAAGGCGTAGAGCACTTTGATGAAATTCTGGAGCATTCCGACGGTATCATGGTAGCCCGGGGTGACATGGGTGTGGAGATCGAGTACGAAAAGCTTCCGGGTCTTCAGAAGAAGTTTATTAAGAAGTGTTATCAGGCAGGTAAGATGGTTATTACGGCGACTCAGATGCTGGAGTCCATGATTCACAGTACCACACCGACCAGAGCAGAGATTACCGATGTGGCAAATGCGGTATTTGACGGTACTTCTGCGATTATGCTGTCCGGAGAGACCGCTGCGGGTGACCATCCGGCGTTGGTGGTGGAGGTAATGTCCAAGATTGCGGAGCAGGCAGAACGGGACGCCTTTGAAATGGATGTGTATCGTTGGGCGCAGTATGAGAACGATACCAACGATACCACCAATGCGATTTGTGATGCGGCATGTACCACGGCGAAGGATGTAAAGGCGACGGCAATTATTGCGGTTACCATGTCCGGTTATACGGCAAGACGTATGTCTAAGTTCCGTCCGCGTCAGCTTATCATTGCGGCAACGCCGAATGAGAAGACATTCCATCAGCTGGCACTTTCCTGGGGCGTGTATCCGGTGACGGCGTTGTACCAGCCGGATGCCAACGTTTTGTTTGACCATGCGGTAGCTTGCGGCAAGCGTTACGGTCTCCTTTCGGAAAATGACAGAGTGGTTATAGCGGCCGGAGCTGAGGGCGTTACCGATGTTTTGAAAGTACAGACGGTGAAAAGCGACAGAATGTAGGAAATAGTACAGAAGAGAAAAGTGTGCATTGTTTTGCAGGTGTTTATACAAAACGGTACACACTTTTTTTCTGTTGTTCTCCATTGCGGAAAAAGGGAAAATATGATATACTGAAAGGGCGTATGAAAATTACAAAAAGGGAAGGAAACAGGAGGGATATTATGGCGGCAACAAAGAAAAATACATCCTCCGGAAGGAGAAATACAACAGCGAAGAGGAGTGCTTCAAAGAGTACATCTTCCGCAAAGAAGCCGACCGGAAAGAATCAAAAGAAAGAGTCTCAGGGACCGGATCTGATAACGATTATCGTGGTATTGGTAGCAGTGGTTTTGGTACTGGTTCTGGTCTCTAAGTATAAGGACGAAAAAAAGGGCGGTGAAGCGGGGAATCCGACAGGGACCGTTTCGGTTACCGGAACAAGTGTGCCGGATATGCCGACGCCGGAAGGACGACCGGACACTCCGGCACCGACGCAGAGTGTTACAAAGGAACCGAAGGCAACCGCAACGCCTGTCCCGACACCGACGGAAGAACCGGTATTGTCCCAAACCGAGGCTTTGCGGATTGTAAACGAGATTATTCAGCTGGAAAATTACAGTATCGAACTGTTGGACGACCATTTAATGATAGACGGTGCGGAGTATTACTCTTTCTGCGTGAACAACGAAAAGGGTGAAGGAATGGAACCGCTTCTGATTGTGGAGAAAAAGGAAGGTACGCTGCTTTGCTATGATATGACAGGCGTTGTGGCACCGATTGCGAAGTTCCCGCTTGATAAGACGGAGACCGGAAGCGACGGGCAGGAGATGTTAACCGTGGAGGAAGCAAAGACGTTGCTTGCGGGCTTTACGGCAGAACGTCTCGGTCTTGCGAAGGAGCCTTCCGCGTATGAGATGACGGCGGACGACTGGACGACCATGGCGGACGGCGCAGAGTGCTATGGAATTAATTTCTTTGAAGAAACAGGCGGTAAGCAAAGATTTCGCGGAACGTTTTATGTTGCATTGGATGGCAGTGCCGTTTACGGAAAAGATGATGTAACAGGTGAGTTTATCAAACGATAAAACAGTTACGGACAGGTGGATGAACGTGAAGGATAAAGTAGAACGATTAGCAAAAGGGATTTTTGAATATGAACAGCCGGCAGTCGTGATTTCCGAGGAGATGATTTCCGCAGAGGTTCCTGCGGGAGAGACTTTTTGCGGCAAATTTTCCGTGCGTAATCGTGATATGCGTGTGATGAAGGGCGTACTTTATTCTTCCGACGAGGTATTGGAACTGAAGGAACGGCAGTTTATCGGCGCAGATAATGAGATAAGTTACACGGTGCACGGAGAGTATGCGGCACCCGGAGAAGTGCATAAAGGGACAATTACCATTGTGAGCGAGTTCGGAGAGGTTTTGCTTCCGTTTACGGTGAAGATAGTGCCGGTTGCCTGTAATTCTTCCGAAGGAGAAATCAGGGACCTGTTCCAGTTTGCCGGTTTGGCACAAAGCGATTGGTTTGAAGCAAAGCGGCTGTTTGCGGAAGAGAGCTTTGCGAAGACGGTGCTGGGGGACAGAGAAGAGGAGACAACCGTTTACCGGTTGTTACGGAAGTGTCGCTCGGTGGATCGGGCTTTGGAAGAGTTTTTGGTTTATACGAAAAAGAAGTCCCGGATTCAGATAAAAGCAGATAGGACAGTATTGCAATTCCGACCGGGAGATAAAGCTTTAATGGACCGGATTACGGTTTCCCGGGATACCTGGGGGCATACGGATGTGATTGTCGAGACAGAAGGAGACTTTTTTCTGGTATCTTCTCACCGGTTGTTATCCGAGAGCTTTAACGGAAATACCTGTGCCTTGGAGGTTGCTGTAGACGGTGCCGCCCTGGCGGAGGGAAATTATTTCGGAAAGATTTATTTAAAAACTCCCCGTCAGTGCATAAAAATCGAGGTGATTTGTGTATGTGAACGGACTGCCAGAGAAGAGATGCGGAAGCGCAGGGCGTTTCACGAGATTGAAATAAGGTTGTTTCAGCGATATTTCGATTTCCGCCTCGGTAAAGTAAAGGCTGGAAGCTATATTGCGGAAACGGAGAGTATGGTTGATCTTTTGCTGTTGCGTCTGCAGGAGAATATATTCGATAACGGAGTAAGACGCAGAAAAGAGCTGCTGTATCAGATGTACCGGGCTTATATTGCGTTGATGAGCAAGAAGGAAAAATACGCGGAGAGCGAGATTATCCGGTTGAAGAGCCTGCTGGAGCAGGAACCGGCTGACGGAGAACTGACCGGTGCATTATATTATCTCGAGGCAATGTATCAGAAGGACGCTGATGCGGTAAAAGTATATTCGTCCCGTATCAAACAGCTGTCGGAGCATTATAAAGAGAGCGGTTTGCTGCTCTGGTTCCGTTTGTATACGGACAAGCGCAGCGAAAACGGCAGAGCGGTAATGCTGGATGAATTGGAGGAGCGTTTTCAGAGAGGAAACCGCAGTCCGCTTTTGTATTTTGAAGCGGCAATGCTATGGAACGAGGATCCGTCATTACTAAGGAAAACGGGGCCTTTTGAGCTGCAGGCGTTGTTGTTCGGTTTAAAAAATAATATGCTGCAAAGGGAGACGGTACTGCAATTTTCTATCCTGGCTTCACAGTGTAGCGCAGCACAGGACAGTCTTCTTGTGCGGTGCTTGTGTCTGGCCTATAAGCAGTACAATCTCCGGGATACCTTACAGGCGCTTTGTACCTTTTTAATCTCAAATGAAATCAGAGAGAAGAAATATCATCCGTATTTTGCGGATGCATGTGCAATGCAGTTGCGCATTCCGATGCTACAGGAATACTACATTTATACCGGGGATTTTGGTTTCCAGACGAAAATCGACCAGTCCGTATTGATGTATTTTATTTACGGAAATGAATTGGAGGAGTCTTATTGCGCATTTTTGTATGCGTATATTATCCGGAATCAGGATACGCTCAGTTCTTTTTACCGTACCTATTTAAAACGAATGGAACAATACGCGGTAAACAGTATTAAGAACGGAAAAATCGACAAGAACCTTGCCACGGTTTACGGAGAGGTCTTGCGTAGTTCTTTGCTGGATTCGGAGCTGGCGGCAGCGCTTCCGAAGTTGATTTTCAGTTATTACATAGAATGCGACAATCCGCAGATGACGGCGGTTGCGGTGCTTCATAAGGAGGAGGAGACGGAGCGTATTGTTCCGTTTGTTGACGGAGCCGCAACGGTGTGTATGTATACGGAGGATGCAAAACTGGTGCTGGTGGATGCGGAGGGCAACCGTTATCTTCCGGCGGGTGATTGCCGGGTATCCAGGCTGTTGCATGAGGAGGATTTGTTATACCGTTGTTACGAATTGGCGGGAGAAAACAGAATTTTGCTTTTGAATTTCCTGGAGAAGGTTCATAACTACCGCATGGCGGAAGTGGATTCGGTGGAACTGAGCAAACGAGTGGTGCATGTGGACGGTTTGTTGGAGGAGTTTAGACAGAAGGAAATTCATTTCCTGATTCGTTATTGTTATGACAATTTCCAGGGTGAGTTGATGGACGGTTATTTGTCTAAACTGAATCTGGATTTTCTGAATAAAGAGGAGCGTAACCGTATGATTGAGCTGTTGATTGTGCGGGGACGGTATGATTTGGCGCTGGATGCTCTTACTAAGTACGGAATGAAGGGTGTAGAAACCAAGTGTCTTTTGCGATTGTGTGAAAGAATGTTGCTGCAATGCGACGGAGAGCAGAACGATATGCTGCTTCTGTTGTGCCGTCAGGTGTTTTTTGAAGGGAAGCCTGACGAGAAGGTTGTACAGTACTTGGAACAATACTTTTACGGGACCACTGAGGAGATGTATCAGGTTTGGAGACGTGCGGCGGAACTGGAGCTGAAGACCGAGCTTTTGGAGGAACGGCTGCTGGGACAGATTTTGTTTGCGGGGAGTTATGTGCCGGAGGCGTATCAGGTATTTCTGAGCTACCGGAAAAAAAAGACAAATCCGAAGCTTGTAAGGGCCTATCTTTCTCAAACCGCATACCGGTGCTTCTTGCTGGGATGTGAGTTGCCGGAGGAATTGGCGGAACAGATGAAGGAAGAAGCGGAAGAGGACAATGAAATTTGTACGTTGGCCTTGTTGAAGAACTATTCGGAGAAGGAAGAACTGACGGATGCGGAGGCCGGCTTTGCGGAAACCGGAATGCGCAAGTTTGCGGAAAAGGGAATGATTTTTTCCTTTTTCTCAGAGTTCGAAGGGCGAGTGCCGTTACCGCCGTGTATGGCCGATAAGCTGTATGTGGAATACCATACCCATCCCGAGAGCCGCGTTACGATTTCGTATTTGTTCGATAACGAGGGGGACGAACGTTTTGTTAAAGAAGAGATGCGTCACATCGGTTACGGCGTTTTTGTGAAGGAATTTATCTTGTTTTACGAAGAGACGCTGCAATATTACATTACAGAGGAGCGGAACGGGGAATCACAGATTACCGAGAGCTTTTACCGAAGTTTGGATTCGGTTAAGGTGCATGACGAAACCACAAAATACGGTCAGATTAATTTGATTCTGACGGCACAGGATATGAAGGATGAAAAGACAACGATAGACATGTTGGAGAGTTATTACCGTATGGAGTACACCATCAATCGTTTGTTTGAACCGATTAAGGAGTAGCAGAATGCAGGAGAGCGGAAAACTTGTATTAGGTATCGATCTGTGTGATGATATTACGCAGGTGACGGTGATGCGTCCCTACGGGGCAGAGCCGGATGCGGTTTCTTTTGATGTGAATACAAGAAAAGAGTATTTGCCTACGTTGCTTTGTGTGGGAGAAAGCGGCGAGTGGAGTATCAGCGAGGGCAAAGAGCCGGGGATGAAGGTATTGCCGCCTTTTTTTCATGCGGCTACAAAAGAAGAGGAGGTTGCGTTCGGCGAAGAACGTTATCCTGCAAAAAGGCTGTTGGAAACCTATGTCTCTTTATTACTGGCAAAGCTCAGGGAGCGCTTTGAAGGAAAGGAAATCGGTTTTGTTGCGGTGACCTGCGAAGAAGCAAATACAAGAGCTTCCGTACGGGAACTGTTGTATGAGATTTTCGGATACCGGGAAGGGTTCGGTACGCAGTGCACGGTGTTAAGTCATTTGGAGGCTTTTTTGCAGTTTGTGGTCCGGCAGGAAATCGGACTTTGGCAAAACGGCTCGGCTGCCTTTGATTATGCTACGGACGGCCTTTTGTTTTATCGTATGGAGTGCCGTATGGCCGGCGGCCGGCGGCTTTTGGTGACAGAGTATAAGGACTATTCGGAGGAAATTCCTCCCGGATTTATTATCGACGAGGATACCGGTCAGGGGGCATTGACCTTTGAGCGGCTGGCAGCGGAGGAGCTGCGCCAGAAGGTAGCTTCCCTGTTTGTGACAGGCAGAGGCTTTGAAGGAAGCTGGGTGTCCGATGTTTTGCGATTGCTTTCCGGAGGCAGACGGGTGTTCCGGGGACAAAATCTCTATACCCAGGGGGCCTGTTATGCAGGGACGGAACTGTTTCGCGGGGAATCCAATGCGGATTTTTCCGTGTTGACACCGGAACAGATTACGGCAGATATTTATTTGGTTGCCGAGAGCGTGGAGCAGGAGGAAGACGTTTTACTGGCTGCGGCGGGTTCCTTTTACCGTGAGGTCAATGTGCGGTTGGATTTGATTTTTGACGGTACGGATAAGCTGACGTTAAAGATTTTGCCGGCGGGAGAGACAACGCCGAAGTTGCTTCGCTTTTCGCCGGAACTTTCGGAATTGCGGGGAGACCGCACCGGACGGTATTGTCTGCGGGTGTTCTTCGTAAAACGAGATGTAATGGTAATTCAGTTGAAGGATACGGGATTCGGGGATTTCTATCCGACTTCCCACCGGATCTACGAGGAAGTGGTGGACTTCTCACGTTGGGAGCAGTAGGTTTAAGGAAAGGAGGGGAATTCTATGGCAAGAGTGGTTGTATGT
>JAFTPY010000158.1 GCA_017463035.1 Lachnospiraceae bacterium | reverse complement strand
TACCGCCGTAATACCTCTCTACATATCCGTTCAGAATAATTCCCGTCTGTGTATACATGGCCTGCTCCTGCTGTTCCACAATCTTTTTTTCCGCAAGCCGGGCAAGCACCGTATTCACAAAAATGAACAATACGCAGGCAATCAAAAGATAAAAAACAACAAGCTTTCGAATCAGGTTTCCCTTCATACTTTCTTTACCTCAAATTTGTAACCTATAACACAAACCGTTGCAATACTCCAGTTTGCGCGGTCTTTAATTTTTTCTCTCACGCGTTTTACATGTACGTCCACGGTTCTGGTATCACCTATGTATTCATAGCCCCAGATATGATCTAAGAGCTGCTCTCTTGTAAACACCTGATTCGGATGGGATGCCAGGAAATACAAAAGCTCCAATTCCTTCGGCGGCATCTCCACCTGTTTTCCGAGATAGGTCACTGCATAATTGGTCTGATTGATTAATAAATCCTGATAAATCACACAGTCTCCCTGCTTCTCGTTCGGGAACTCCTCCGGCTTTGCCGCCTCCGGAGTAAAGCGGCGCAACACCGCCTTTACTCTCGCCACCAGTTCCTTGGAATCAAAGGGCTTAATCATATAGTCGTCCGCACCTAATTCCAACCCCAGCACCTTATCAAAGATTTCTCCCTTTGCGGAAAGCATGATAATCGGCACCTTCGATGTCTTACGAAGCTCTCTGCACACCTCATAACCGTCCATCCCCTGAAGCATCAAATCCAACAGGATAAGATTCGGCTCATATTCCACAAATTGCCGCAGGGCCTCCTCTCCGTCCTCCACGCATAACGTATCGAAGCATTCCTTCCGCAAATACAAGGAAATCAATTCCGCAATACTTGCATCATCATCCACAATCATTATTTTCTGTTTTACCGCCATATCCCCTTCTCCTTTAAAACTCTACTATCGTAACTCCGTGGTCGCCTTCTCCGAAACCGCCTACCCGGTAACTCTTTACATAGCGCAGGCGTTTCAAATACTGATGCACCGCATCACGTAACGCTCCCGTACCTCTTCCGTGAATAATGGTTACCTGCGGTAAATGAGCCAGATAAGCGTCATCCAGATACTTTTCCAGAACCGGAAGGGCTTCATCCACACGTTTGCCGATCAGGTTGCATTCCGGACTGACACTCATACTCTTACTCATCTTAATCTTACCGACTTCGGTCCGGGCCTTCTTCTCCGGCTCCTGTACCGGCTCTGCCGGTGCTATATCCTTTATATTTGCCTGGGTACGAAGAGCTCCGATTTGTACATACAGCTCACCCTTGGCATTCGGAAGCGTCGCCACCGTACCGGTCAGATTCAGGCTTAATACCTGTACGGTATTGCCCACCTTAATCTCTTCCGCCGTCATAACCTTACGGTTCTTTTGCTTTTTCTTCTTTATCGCCAGAGAATTTTCCTTTTCCCCAAGCTTCTCTCTCAGGGCATTCCGCTCCAGTTCCATATCACGACCCGCACCGGACTTTTCCCACTTATTAAACTTCTTGATGGTACTGTCGGCATAATCCTTTGCTTCCTGCAAAATATCCTTCGCCTTCTCGTTTGCCTCACGAAGAACACGCTCCTTCGCCGCATCCAGACGATCGCTCTTTTCCTGATACTTTTTCTTTAACGCTTCGGCCTCAGAAAGACGCTTTGCGGCTTCCTCCACATCCCGCTCCGTTGCAAGACGCTTCTTCTCCAAATCCGCAATCACATCCTCAAAGCTCTGGTCCTTCACGCCGATAAATCCCTTTGCCTCTTCAATAATCGCTTCGGAAAGCCCCAGCTTCTGCGAAATCGCAAAAGCATTACTCTTCCCCGGAATACCGATTAACAGACGATAGGTCGGTCGCAGAGTCTCTACGGAAAACTCACAGCAGGCGTTAGAAACCCCTTCTGTGGACAATGCAAATATCTTTAATTCGCTGTAATGGGTGGTTGCCATAGTGCGGATGCCCTTCCGGTGCAAATGCGTCAGAATGGACATGGCAAGTGCCGCGCCCTCCGTCGGGTCCGTTCCGGCCCCCAGCTCATCGAACAATACCAAAGAATGCTCATCCGCCTTTTCCAAAATAGACACCGTATTGGTCATATGAGAAGAGAAGGTACTTAAGCTCTGCTCAATACTCTGCTCGTCACCGATATCCGCAAACACATCCTGAAATACCGCCAGTTCCGAACCGTCAAAGGCCGGAATATGCAATCCCGCCTGTCCCATCAAAGTAAAAAGACCTACAGTCTTAAGGGATACGGTCTTACCGCCGGTATTCGGACCGGTAATCACAAGAAGAGAAAACTCCCCGCCCAGATAAATATCAATCGGAACTACTTTATGCGGATCAATCAGCGGATGACGGCCCTTTTTGATATTGATATAGCCCCGCTCGTTAAACGCCGGCTCCGTTCCCTTCATGCTCTTTGACAGCACCGCTCTGGCAAAAATAAAATCCAGTTCCGTCAAAGTCTTCATGTTATAGGCCAGATTCTCCACATGCTCTGCGGCAAAAGCGGACAGCTCCGCCAGAATCTTTTCAATCTCGATTTTTTCCTTTTCCGCCAGCTCCGCCAGTTCGTTATTTAACTTCACCACCGCCATCGGCTCCATAAACACGGTAGACCCCTTTGAGGAACGGTCGTGAATCATTCCGGAAAACTTCCCCTGGTACTCCTGCTTTACCGGCAGGCAATATCTGCCGTTTCGCATGGTAACCAGCGCATCCTGAAACATCATCTGGTTATCCTGGGAATTCACAATGGATGCCAGCTGCTCCCGTATCTTATCGTTTGTGATGCGCATCTGACGACGCACCTGCTTTAAGCCCGCACTGGCATCGTCCGCAATCTCCTCCTCGGAAATAATACACCGCTGAATCTCGTTATTTAAGGTCACAAGCGGCTCCAAAAGCGTAAAACGCTCCGTCAAACAGTCCGTTACCTCTTCCTCCCCGGTGGTACCGTATTGTTTTACTCTCTGGGTGGCAGTCAGTACCGAACTGATTTTTAACAATTCTCCCGCCAGCAAAGAAGAACCCACTTCCAAAAGCTTTAAGGTACCGCCGATATCCGGTAAACCGTTAAAGGAAAGGCTGCCTTTTTTGAACACTCTCTTTAAGGCATCGGTGGTCTCTTTTTGCAACTCCTGAATTATGGACAAGCTGGTCTGCGGCTTTAACTCCGCACAAAGACGTCTGCCCGGCTCCGAGCCCGCATAATGCTGCAACCGCTCGATTATTTTCCCGTACTCTAAGGTACGCAATGCTTTTTCATTTACACTCATATCAAAACCTCTTACTTCTCTAAACACGCGCTTTTACACTCCGTAAAAAGCACTATGAATCTACTTCACTCCAGCTGTGACGGTGAAGTTCTCCCTGCATCTGCATATGGGAAAAGCCCTTCTGGCGCAATGCCTCGTAGGTCACAATCGCCACCGAATTGGAAAGATTCAACGAGCGAATCTCCGACAACATCGGTATCCGGATACACCGTTCCTTATCTGTCATC
>JAFTPY010000020.1 GCA_017463035.1 Lachnospiraceae bacterium | reverse complement strand
GGGTATGCTTCAGCAGGTTAGACATTTAGTTAAGGTGGAAGAGATTTAATATTTTTGCAAGGAGGTGTAACACGATGAATTTAACAGAATTAAGACCTGCAGATGGTTCTAAGCAGAGCGCAAATTTCAGACGTGGCCGTGGTCACGGTTCGGGAAACGGTAAGACCGCTGGTAAGGGTCATAAGGGTCAGAAGGCACGTTCCGGAGCACCGAGAATCGGTTTCGAAGGTGGTCAGATGCCGTTATACCGTAGACTTCCGAAGAGAGGTTTTCATAACAGAAACACGCAGGAGATCATTACGATCAATGTTAGCATGTTAAATAGATTTGAGGATGGAGCAGAGGTAACCGTTGAGTCTTTGATGGAGATCGGTTTGGTAAGCAATCCGAAGGACGGCGTAAAGATTCTTGGAAACGGTGAACTTACCAAGAAGCTTGATGTAAAGGTAAACGCATTCAGTGAGAGTGCAGTTGAGAAGATTCAGGCTCTTGGTGGAAAAGCAGAGGTGGTATAATGTTTGATACAGTCAAGAATGCATTCAAGGTAAAAGAAATTCGAAGCAAGCTGCTGTTCACACTTTTGTGCCTGCTGATCGTAAGAATCGGATGTGCATTTCCGGTTCCGGGTATTAGCCGCGTTCAGTTCCAGTTTTGGTTAGCACAGAAGGAAGGACTTGGATTCTTAGATACTTTAACCGGTGGATCCTTTTCCCAGATGTCCATTTTTGCACTGAATATTGGCCCGTATATTACTTCCTCGATTATCATTCAGCTTCTGACAATCGTATTCCCGAAGTTGGAAGAGTTGCAGAAGGACGGAGAGACAGGAAAGAAGAAGATTGCTGAGATTTCCCGTTATTTGACCATTGGACTTGCAATCGTTGAATCTATTGCAATTATCATCGGTTTCGGTAACTCCGGTATTCTGGAAGGCGGATTGACCTTCTGGAATGTGGTAATTATTACCGCTTCTTTCACCGCAGGTACCGCATTCTTAATGTGGTTAGGTGAGCGCATTACCGAGAAGGGCGTTGGTAACGGTATTTCCATGATTCTCTTGGTAAACATTGTAGCAAGCCTTCCGAACGACTTCTCCAACCTTGTTAAGAAGTTCGTAATTGCCCCGACGGCAGTTGTAAACAAGGTTCTCGGTGTGGTTGGCATTGCAGCAGTAGTTATTGTTTTAGTAGTACTTGTTATCCTGTTACAGGATGCACAGAGAAAGATTCCGGTACAGTATGCAAAGAAGGTACAGGGAAGAAAGATGGTTGGCGGACAGGGTTCTTTCATTCCGTTAAAGGTAAACACCGCAGGTGTTATCCCGGTAATCTTTGCTCAGTCTCTTATGAGTACTCCGGTGATTATCATGTCCTTTATGGGCGTGAAGGCTGAGAGAGCGCATTTTTGGCCGAAGGTTGCGTACTTACTTACTCAGGATCATTGGTTTAATTTCTCCGATTGGGGTGAGTTTAAGTATACGCTCGGTGCGCTGTTTTATGTTGCATTACTTGTTATCTTCGCTTATTTCTATACCTCCATCACCTTCAATCCGATGGAAGTTGCAAATAATATGAAGAAGCAGGGCGGTTTCATTCCGGGTATTCGTCCGGGTAGACCGACGACCGAATATTTGACGAAGGTGTTAAACTACATCGTATTTATCGGTGCGGTTGCACTTACCATCATCAGCTTGATTCCGATTGTGTTCTCCGGTGCATTCGGTGCACAGGTAAGCTTCGGTGGTACGTCCATCATCATTATTGCAGGTGTCATTCTTGAAACCATTAAGCAGGTAGATTCTCAGTTATTGGTTCGCCAGTACAAGGGATTCTTAAACGACTAACAAACACTTATAGGGTGGGACACTTTGTTCCACCCTATGTTGGATATTAGGAGGCATGGCATGAAGATTATTATGTTAGGTGCTCCGGGTGCCGGAAAGGGTACCCAGGCAAAGCAGATTGCTGCAAAGTTTTCGATTCCGCATATTTCCACCGGAGATATTTTCCGTGCGAATATCAAGGAGAATACGGAGCTTGGTAAGAAGGCAAAAGAATATATGGATCAGGGTATGTTAGTACCGGATTCCTTAACCTTAGAGTTGATTATGGACCGCTTCACCAATGCAGACTGTGCAAACGGTTATGTATTGGACGGTTTCCCGAGAACCATTCCGCAGGCAGAGGCACTGACGAAGGCTCTTGCGGATAAGGGTGAGACCATTGATTTTGCAATCAATGTGGAAGTACCGGACGAGTCCATCGTAAATCGTATGTCCGGCAGACGTGCATGTCTGACCTGTGGTGCTACCTATCACATCAAGTACAATGCTCCGGCAAAGGAAAACGTATGTGATACCTGCGGCGCAGAGCTTGTGCTTCGTGACGATGACAAGCCGGAGACCGTATTAAAGCGTCTTTCCGTATACCACGAGCAGACCCAGCCGCTCATCGACTATTACAAGAACGAGGGCGTTCTTCGTGAGGTAGACGGTACCCAGGACATGAACAAAGTGTTTGACGATATCCTTGCAATTTTGCAGTAAAGGAAGAGCAGAGTATGGCAGTATCAATTAAATCAGAGCGGGAAATAGAGTTGATGCGCGAGTCGGGAAGAATTCTTTCCATCGTGCATACCGAGCTTGCGAAAATGATAAAGCCGGGCATCAGTACCTTGGATATCGACAAGCGTTGTTATGAAGTCATCCGTGATTTCGGTTGTATTCCGTCCTTTTTGAACTATCAGGGCTATCCGGCATCCGTGTGTGTTTCCGTCAATGACGAGGTAGTACACGGCATTCCGAATAAGAACCGTATTTTAAAAGACGGCGATTTGGTAAGTCTGGATGCGGGCGTTATCTACAAGGGGTATCATTCCGATGCGGCACGTACTGTGGCGGTTGGAGAGATTAGCACAGAGTGGAAGCGTCTTATGGATGTAACGAAACAATCCTTCTTTGAAGGAATCAAATATGCAAAGCCGGGATACCGGATCGGAGACATCTCCGGTGCGATTCAGGACTATGCAGAATCTTTTGGCTATTCTTTGGTAAGAGAGCTGGTCGGACACGGGGTCGGACGTGAGCTTCACGAGGACCCGCAGGTACCGAATTTCCGTACCAAGAGAAAGGGCATCCGCCTGGAGCCGGGTATGACCCTTGCCATCGAACCGATGGTAAATATGGGACATTACGACGTGAACTGGCTGGATGACGGTTGGACGGTAGTGACCGCAGACGGTTCCCCGTCGGCACACTATGAAAATACGATACTGATAACTGACGGTGAGCCGGAGTTGCTTACCATAGAACGTGATTAGATTGAAGGAGGACTTATGTCTAAGACAGATGTTGTTGAAATTGAAGGAACTGTTGTAGAAAAGCTGCCGAACGCTATGTTCCAGGTAGAGCTTGAAAACGGACACCGCGTGCTTGCACACATCAGTGGTAAGCTCCGCATGAACTTCATCAAGATTGTACCGGGTGATAAGGTAACCTTAGAGCTTTCCCCGTACGACTTGACCAAGGGAAGAATCATTTGGAGAGATAAGTAAGAGTTTGGGCCCTGCGCTTTGCGCGGGGCCTTTCTTTTTTAGAGGCGTTTCGCGGGGAAGGTTATCATTTGCCTGGGCATGAGAAGAAACCCCTTCTCTCGTACTACGGATATAAGTCTTTCTAATTACTTCGGGGTATTATTTTAAATAAAGACGCAACCGCTCTGATGCGGCATCCATGCCTTATGGCGGGATTTGTTTGCAACAAATCGTGCTCCGCAGGATGCACACGATGCGCATAGGAAGACTGCTTCGCAGTCGCGCATCGGCGCCAAAAGCGGAGCGGGTCCGCTTTTGAATTTAGACTTCCTGTCTGAGCGTTGCTGATATGTAAACGAAGTAATAAGAAAGTCTAATATCCTGCGTAAAGTTCAAAGGTACTCCTTTTTACACTCCCACAAATGGGCAAGTTTCTCAAGCGAAACGCCGGAAAAGGGAAGTGCTGCGCAAAAGTGCAAGGGAATGAGGAGAGAAAACTCGCATTTGGGTCGATATATTGATTTCTGAATTGTTTGACCCAAAACTACTTTGTATTTCGTTGATTTCAACAGAAATCTGCCTGTTTTCTATGATTTTGCCCAGTGTATTTTCTCAGATTCTCTCCATATATAAGATTTGAGAAATATATTCGTGTTTTCTTGGGTATAAATGCTTGAAAAGAGTGATTCTGAGAAAATCGGGTGCAAAAACATGGAAAAACATGCTTATGTTATATGTTCGGGCGATTTGTTTTGGGTCAAATTGTCCCAAAATATGTTTTTTGAGATAATCGCTACCGGAAAGCTTCTTTCTAAGAATGAACCGCAAAGATTTTAGATTATGTATTTGCGCTCTAAGCCGTAAATCGAAAATGAGACTGAGCTTGAACCTAAACTCGAACCGAATCTCGGCTTGCAATTCACCAATCATATCAATTCTTACAAAAGAAAAAAGCTGAATAATCGTAGCCCATACGAAACATTCAGCTTTTATCACGGAGAAGATGTTTTGGAAAAATTAGCATGTCGTCAGGTTCCCGCCAAAGACATCATGCTGAAACCAAACCTTC
>JAFTPY010000157.1 GCA_017463035.1 Lachnospiraceae bacterium | reverse complement strand
TCATAGCTGCGTTGATGCCTTCCTTGGTAACGTCCTTGCCCTTAACAACTGCAACAAGGATGGTGGTGGAACCGGTCGGAACCGGAACTCTCTGAGCAGAGCCGATAAGCTTGCCGTTTAACTCCGGAATTACAAGGCCGATTGCCTTTGCAGCACCGGTGCTGTTCGGAACGATGTTCACAGCGCCTGCACGAGCTCTTCTTAAGTCACCCTTTCTGTGCGGACCGTCAAGAATCATCTGGTCGCCGGTGTAAGCGTGAATGGTGCTCATGATACCGCTCTGAATCGGAGCGTAGTCATTTAATGCCTTAGCCATCGGAGCTAAGCAGTTGGTGGTACAAGAAGCAGCGGAAATGATGTTATCCTCAGCCTTTAAGGTCTTCTCGTTTACGCTGAATACAACGGTCGGGAGATCGTTACCAGCCGGAGCGGAAATAACAACCTTCTTTGCACCTGCGTTGATATGAGCCATGGACTTCTCCTTGGAGCAGTAGAAACCGGTACACTCAAGAACTACGTCTACACCGATCTCACCCCACGGAAGGTTTGCTGCGTCCTTCTCTGCATAAATCTTGATGGTCTTGCCATCAACGGTGATGGAATCCTCACCTGCTACTACGGTATCGCCGAGAGCGTATCTGCCCTGTGCGGAATCGTACTTTAACAAGTGTGCTAACATCTTCGGGCTGGTTAAGTCGTTGATTGCAACGATCTCGTAACCCTCTGCTCCGAACATCTGTCTGAATGCAAGACGTCCGATACGACCAAAGCCGTTAATTGCTACTTTTACTGCCATTTTAAATGTCCTCCTGTAAAATGATTTTCATTATTAAAAGGCTTGTCATTTTTTTGTCAATCGGATTGACACACAAAACGACCTACCCTAACGAACCATTTCATATTTTACCTAATCTGTTAGAAAATATCAAGTACTATTTTTAAAAATTTATGATTAGTTTACGGTTCCGAATTTACCGAACGGAAAAATCCGCAAAATCATCTTGCCTCCGATACGGGAAAGAGGTACAACTCCTACCGCCTCGGAACGGCTGTCCTTACTGATTATACGATTGTCTCCGAGTACAAAAAACTCGTCCTCTCCGAGAGTCACACCGTCCTTTGCGATTCCCGGAGCCCCCATCTTTGTAAAACCGAAAGACTCCGCTAACGGCTCGCCATTAATAAAAATAACATCTCCGTCAATTCTCACCGTTTCTCCCGGCAACCCGATAATTCGTTTAATATAGTATCTTCCGTTATTCTTTTTTGCCTCTTCGTCCGGATAAAAAACGACAATATCAAAGCGATCCAGGGCTCCAAAATATCTGGATACCTTTTCCACCAAAATATTATCCCCGTTCTGTAGCGTACTCTCCATGGACGGACCGTCCACAATGACGCGCTCCATCAGAAATCGCGGAACTCCGAACAGCAACAACGCCGAAACCGCAAGAAAAATCACCGTCTCTACGATTGCTTTTTTCTTCATTTAATTTTACTCTTCCTCGTCGTCTCCGACAATTTTTACCTTGCCCTGATATACTTCCTCTACCGCAATGGAAAGCGGCTTGTTGCACTTTGCTTCCGCATACGGCTGTGCGCCGGAAATAATCTGACGCGCTCTCTTTGCCGTAGCTAAAACTACGGAATAACGACTGTTTACTACCGGTGCCTCTCCCGGCTCAACCTCACTGTTTAAAACCTGCATTAAATCTGCATAAGACGGATGTAACATACTTTGTTCTCCTTCCATAAACTCTATTTTCCGGCTTTCGCCCGATCTACTGTTCCAAATGTTCGTTCACGCGTCCGGCAATGGTCTCCGGCAACAATGCCGATAACACAATCATACCGTTCTCCGTCACGATTACGGACTTGCACTTTCGTCCGCAGGTAGCGTCCAGACAACGCTCTGTATCCTTTGCGTTCTGAACCATACGGCGCACCGGAGACGCTTCCGGTTTTACCACACCGACAATTTTAGCAGCATTTACCATATTGCCGAACCCAATGGGAATCATACGCTCCATGTCTTCACGCTCCGTTACTCAATATTCTGAATCTGCTCACGGATTTTCTCAATCTCGGTCTTTAAGTCAATGGCAATATTAGACACCGTAATGTCATTTGCCTTGGACAAAATCGTATTGGCCTCGCGGTTCATCTCCTGTGCCACGAAATCCAGCTTACGTCCGATATTCTCACCCTGCTTAAAAGTATCTAACATATTTGCCACATGACTGCGAAGACGTACCGTCTCCTCATCCGTACAAATCTTATCCGCATAAATGGTAATCTCGGTAGCCAGAACACGCTCATCAATCTTCGTGTCACCCAGCACCTCTGCCACCTTGTCCGTCAGCTTCTTACGATACTCCGCCATAATCTGCGGGGAACGCTCCTCCACTGCCGCCACCAGCTCGGACACCTTCTCGCACTTTGCGGTCAAATCCGCGCGAAGACGCTCGCCCTCGGCAATACGTGTTTCCACAAACTGCTCACAAGCTCCCTTTACCGCACGCTCCAGAAGACTGTATAGTGCTTCTTCGTCCTGCTGCGCACTCTCAATGGTCAGCACCTCCGGATAACGGGAAAGTCCGGAAATTCGGATATCGTTCTCAATCGGGAACTCTTCCGCCATACGCATCAGGATATCGTAATATTCTTTTGCAAGCTCTGCGTTATACTTTACACAGCCCTTTCCTTCGGTCTCGTCCTCGTAGGAAACGAAAACATCCACCTTACCGCGACTGATGTACTGCTTCAAAATGTTACGCACCATCACATCGCACACATTCAGGCGCTTCGGCAACTTCACGGAAAACTCACTGTAACGGTGATTTACCGCCTTCATCTCAACGGTAACCTTCCGTCCCTCTTCCGCTAATTCGCATCTGCCGAAACCGGTCATACTCTTAATCATGGCGGCTCCTTTCTCCGTGGGTATCCCACCGTATGCGCATAAAAACGCATTATCCAATTAATTATATAGTGGATTTATGAAAAAGTCAAGCAATGGAGAAGATTTTTTCGGTTATCGTTTCCAGCCCATAAAAATAACGTCGGGAACTCCTCTTTACGGTTATTCCCGACGTTACTTTATTTCTGCCCTGTCATTCTTTCTTAAAACTGCTCACACCACTGAATCAAAAGCTCCTCTGCCCGTTCCATATCTTCCGGATAATACATAAGGCTTAATTCATAATATACTGCTCCGTCTGTTACTGCTCCTACCAGCCAGCGGTTTCCTCCGGCGCCCTCTTCATATTCTTCATATACAAACACCGCCGTCTTCCCGCTTGCGGTCGTATACTCCTCACTCCGGTAATCCGGCTTTAAATCCACCGCCTCAAAAAAATCCTTTCCATGCCTGATTCCGGTACCTTGGATTGAAATCGGACTTTCTTCGGTAAACACCGCCGAGGTCTCATTAATAGAGATATCTCCCTCTTCGGCTCTCACAAATAAAGACACCTCACCGAGATTCCCCTCCGTATCTCCGATGACACGGACATTCACCTCTTCTACCCTTCCCGGTACCTTCGTTTCCTTCATGCCCGCATAACCGATGTAGGCTCTTGCTTCCTCTACGGTTTCAAATTGCTTTAACCAGCTTGGATATGTCTGACTGTAATCTTCTTCTGCCATATAGTCCCGCAAAAAGCCTTCCACTTCCTGAATCTGTCCGGTCAGTTCTTCCTCAGCAATCCGTTCCGTCTCTACCATCAGGGAAAAGCCATGATTGGTTTTATCTTCACTCTTTGTAAACTGTAATATTCCCAGCTTTGCCGCATAAGCCACGCCACCGCCGCACAACAAGATTGCTGCCGTTGCCGCCACAGCCCACTTTACTGCGGTTTTGCTGAAGTTTCCGAACCGTACGGTTCTTGTGTTCTTTCCGTTATTTTCTTCTGTTGCCTTTGTGACCGTTCCTTCGTAGCAATTCTCAAGCCACTTTTCCTGCAGATCATTCATTGCCTTTAATACATCCGTTTCCGTCATCTTTTTTGTCATATCGCATCCTCCTTTTTTAACTCGTTCCACAACTGTTTCCGCAGACGGAACAACATGCTTTTCACTTTACTTTCCCGGTATCCGAAGGCCATAGCCAGCTCTTTTACGGATTCGCCGTACCAATACCTCCTAAGAAATAGTTTCCTTTTCTCTTCGGGTAAGCTTTTCAGAAAACGCAGAATCAGCTCCCGAAGACCTGTTTCGTCCGTAGCCAAGGTCATATCCGGGATACACTGTATCAATTCCTCGGAAAGCTCCACCACCACCGCACTGCGCTTTGTCGCCTTGCTCTGCTCTATTTTGTTCAATGCCAGATTCCGACAAATTTTTGCCGCATAGGCGAATAAGTACTCCGGCCGGTTCGGCGGAACGCTGTTCCACACCGCCAGATAAGTATCATTGACGCATTCCTCGGCGTCTTCTTCCAAAACCATACGGCTTGCCAGTGTCTTTAAGCGAACTCCGTACTTTCGCTCCAGCTCCGAAAGCGCCTGTTCCTTTCGCTCTAAAAAAAGCGTCAGGATTTCATTATCTTCCATCCCGTTTCCTCCTTTCACCTTAATAAACAGAAAAATGTATGGGTAGGTTGCACGAAACAATAAAATATATCAAAAAAAGAGGCCGCCTTTCGACGACCTCCTCTCACAACTCTTATAAATCCCGCTCCTTAGCTTCTCAACTCCACGCCGTAGCTCTTACCAAGCTGCTTCAAAATCTTCTTTACGAAGCCGTCCACGGACTCAGCGGTGAATGCTTCCTCCTTCGGAGTGAACACAACGGAGACTGCCATGCTCTTCTTGTCTGCCGCAATCTGCTCGCCCTC
>JAFTPY010000156.1 GCA_017463035.1 Lachnospiraceae bacterium | reverse complement strand
ATTCACCAAGCGCTGCGGATACACCGTCATTCCGCTTGCCAGCTCAGCCAAAGACTTCTCAGACTCCTGCATCACTTCCATTACTTTTAAGGAAGTCAAAACTCCGTCACCGGTGGTGGCATGCTTCATAAAAATAACATGACCGGAATTTTCACCGCCGATGACATGACCGTTCGCCATCATATTCTCATGCACATACTTATCGCCTACCGCAGTCTTCTCGTAGCGGATTCCCAGTTCATCCAAAGCCTTATACAATCCGAGATTTGACATTACCGTAGTTACCACCGTATCATTCGCAAGCTCACCGTGCTCCTTCATGTACTTGCCGCACAGATACATGATATGGTCACCTTCCACCAGTTTACCGTTATGGTCCACCGCAAGACAACGATCCGCATCGCCGTCATAGGCAAAGCCCACATCCAGCTTTTCGTCCACAACCAGCTTCTGCAGTCGCTCCATATGGGTAGAACCGCAATCGGTATTAATATTTAATCCGTCAGGCTCCGAGCTGATTACAACCGTCGCTGCTCCGAGAGCATCGAACACTGCCTTTGCAATCGGTGTAGCGGAACCGTTAGCCAAATCAAGGCCCACCTTCACTCCTTCAAAGGAGCAACCAACCAGACCGGTCAAATACTCGATATATCGCTGTCTTCCTTCGACATAATCTACAATTTTTCCGATATTTTCTCTTCTTGCATACGGTACCTCATCGATTTTACCGTCGATATAATCTTCGATTTCAAGCTCAATCTCGGCCTCCAGCTTATAACCCTTGCCGTTGATTACCTTGATTCCGTTATCATAAAACGGATTATGACTGGCAGTAATCATAATACCGCAGTCAAAGCCGTCCTGCCTTACCACATAAGCCACGCTCGGGGTCGGTGTTACATGAAGCTGATATACGTCCGCACCGCTGGCCGTAAGACCCGCAGTCAGTGCATATTCCAACATATCGCCGGAACGTCTTGTATCCTTTCCGATAACCACTTTGGCCTTATGATCTTTTCCGTAGTAATAACCCAAAAAACGCCCTACACGGAAGGCATGCTCTACCGTCAGGTTTACACCGGCTTCCCCGCGAAACCCGTCCGTACCGAAATATTTACCCATAGTTCCTCCGTTACTTCCGTTCATTTTCACACGGTATAATAGCCACCAAGTGGCTATTATCGTGGGCAGTCGCTGAAAGGAACATGAAGTTCCTTTCAGCTCGTTGCTTTACGGTATACTCTAACATAATCGGGAATGAAATGCAAGCAAGAAAAATAAAATGAAAGAAAAAAGGCTTTCTTATGTCCTTCCTTTATGATTTCCTTTCCCTTTCCAACCGTTTTCTATGGAACGGGCCGTTGCTCGTCCTGCTTCTTTTCACCCACATTTTCTTCACAATCCGGCTGGGTTTTATCCAACGCCGTATTCCGGCTGCCCTCCGTCTTTCCGCTGCCGGCGAAAAGAAACAGGGACTTCGTTCTCTTACTACCGCTCTTGCGGCCACTCTCGGAACCGGTAACATCGTAGGAGTTTCCTCTGCCGTAGCCCTCGGCGGTCCCGGTGCCGTTTTTTGGTGTTGGATTACGGGACTGCTCGGCATGGCAACAGCATACGCCGAATGCTATCTTTGTATGAGATATCGTCAAAAAAACAAGGACGGCAGTTTCCGGGGCGGAATTATGTACGTCCTGGAACACGGTATAAAAAACAAAACCGCGGGCAAGCTGTACGCCATTCTGCTTCTTGTTGCTTCCTTCGGTATCGGCTGCTCCACCCAGGCCGGCACCGTCACGGAAACCGTATCCTCTCTTACCGGTTTGGCACCGGCCGTAACCGGTCTGCTCCTGGTGTTTGCGGTAGGTTATGTAATTTTACACGGTTCCACCGCCATCACGAAGCTTTGCAGCATTCTGGTGCCGGCCATGGCCTGTCTGTACCTTTTTGCCTGTCTGGTCATCCTTATATTAAATCATGCTTACCTGATTCCGGCATTACGCCTCATTATTACTTCCGCCTTTACACCGACGGCAGCAATCGGCGGAATTGCAGGCGGCTCCTTTCTTTTTTCCGCCCGCTACGGCATTGCCAGAGGTCTTTTTACCAATGAAGCCGGTCTGGGTACCGCACCCTTAGCTTTTTCGGGCGACAAAGAAAGCAGCCCGGAAAAGGCTGCTTTACTCTCCATGTCTGCGGTCTTCTGGGACACGGTAATTCTATGTGCCCTGACCGGCATTTTAATCGTAAGTTCACTGCTGCGTAATCCGTCCCTGGCGGACTCCTATACCGCTACCACTCTCACCAGTGCCGCATTCTCCCTGTTGCCCTTCGGAGAGCTGATTCTTTCGGTTTCACTGGTTGCCTTTGCCTATGCCACCTTAATCGGCTGGTCCTACTTCGGCGCGCAGGGCGTGCAATATCTGTTCGGCGATCAATCGTTGAAAACCTACCGTCTCTGTTATCTCGGAATGATTTTTATCGGATCGGTACTTTCCCTCCCGCTCATCTGGGAAATGACGGACTTTATCAACGCATGCATGGCAATACCGAATATCTTTGCCCTTTTTCTTCTGAGACAGAAAATCCTTCCGCCGAAGAACTAGTACTGAATCGCTTTTAATAAATCTTCCGCCGCCTCGTCACTCACCAGTACAGACACCAATGCCGCACCGAAAGCGATTGCGGTTCCCATACCGCGGCTTGTAATTACAGTCCCGTCCATTACAACCGCATCCGGCATTGCCTTCGCACCGAGAAGCTTCTCCTCAAAGCCCGGATAGCAGGTAGCATGTCGCCCCTCCAGCAATCCGTTCATCCCCAGTACACTCGGAGCCGCACAAATTGCCGCCAAATACTTTTTATCCTTATGATAAGAAAACAATACTTCCTTTAATCCCTCATGTGCCATCAAATGATTGGTCCCCGGCATGCCGCCCGGAAGCACCGCCATAGTGCCGTCCTCATAAGAGTAATCCGTAAACACACCGTCCGCCTGAATCACAATTCCGTGTGCTCCGGTTACGACCTTAGACCCGTTCACGGAAACCATTACGGTTTCCACTCCTACGCGTCGAAGCATGTCCACCACCGTAAGACCCTCAATTTCTTCAAATCCATCCGCAAAAAATACATATACCTTACTCATAGCCTACGCTTCCTTTCTCAACTCGGATATTACACGGCAAAGCTGCTCCGCCGTCTTTTTGTGCCCGCGAATTCCGGGGTGGAATCTTGCTCCGATTTCTTCCCCCTGTATTTCTTCCAACGCTATGTAACGAACCTTTTTATCTCCGGTTGTATCACAATATGCTGCAATCCCTGCCTTTATGGCCGGTTCTACCACCGTCCCCATCATACCGTAGGCCCACAAAATATAGGCCCGTGGATTATTCTTCCGCACTGTTTTCAAAAAGTCGGCGACCGCTTCCTCCACCTTCTTCAGGCACTCAGCTGCCGGCAATCCGTTGGCACCGTTGTACATCTTATTCTTCCGGCCGGTAGACTCGTCACACCACTCCGGATTGTGAAACGCTCCGCCGTCATTGGTTCCTAAGTTAATCACAACATAATCCGGCTGCCATTCAGAGAAATCGTAGGCGTCTCCGACTCCCAAAGTACGATTCCGCTCGCCTTCCAGTACGCCGCACATCTGCTCATAGTACAGCGGTATCACATGGTCAAGATTATTATCATACGCACAATATACACCGTAGCCGCTTTGGGAGACTACACGATACTCTGCTCCAAGCTCTTCCGATACCAACTGCGGATACCCGTGACTTGCAGAAAACCACATGGCAACCCAGTCCTGCTCAACGGTACCGCCACAGCTTCCTTCTCCGGACGTAATACTGTCTCCGATAAACTCGATTCTGCATGCCGGCTCCGGCAACTCACAAAACACTCCGTCTCCGTATAACGCATGAATCGCCAGATACGCCTCCGGATCGCCCGGCATCGCCTGTACTTCCTTTACCACCTTTACATGATTTATCTTCTTCATCTGTAAATTACGGAACAGGCACACCTGCTGTCTTCCCTTGTACAGCATCTGTCTGGAAAGCAATGCGCCGTTCACATAGACCGCAATCCACTGTTCATAACAGGAATAATCGGACTCAAATTCACACCACAGCTCCGTACCTTCAAAATTCAGTTCAATTCCCGAACCTGTCCAAAACAAAACCAACGGATTTTTATCCTTCTCGGTTCTTCCCAAAATCCGGAGTTCCTTGATGTCCCCCGGCAAAAACTTTTTTAAGCCTTCCATAACAATCCTCCGAATATCAATTATGCTGTCCCCTCGCTCTGTGTATCAGAATACGTTCCAATACCGCACGATAGGTTTCAATTATTCTGGCATCCGCATATGCACACTTACTGGCCAAAAACTGCCACGTCTTCAATCCAAAACATACGGAAATTCCCAATACGCCCAAAAGCAGCAGCTCCGTCTTAAGTTCCAGACTCAGCAAAGCGAACCATGCTCCCAAATAAATAAAAAACGCAAGAGAATAGGTTCTTCCCACCTGAAACGCACTAAACATCACCTCGTTCAGACGCATCTGCATCCCCACGATTTTATCCGAATCCAGACAATTACAATATTCATAAATCTCTTCATACAATTCTTTGCTGTCCTTTACTTCGGGACCGCAATTCATGTTTACAAACTTCACAAGTCCCTGATATCTCTTCTCTCCCAATTCCTTTCGGAGAAGCTTTTTAAATATATTCATATTCTTCTTTTCACTCCTATCCGTTCATTACTATCCGATATGAGAGTATATGCAATTCCGATTCTGCTTTCTCAAACAATTACTTCCACCGTCTCCATTTTAAATCTTTTTCGACATAATTACAATATCCTAAATGTGACTTTTCCGCTATTTCCCGTTTTGCCTTGTTATTAACAAATTGTTCACAATCTATCCACACCCACAACATATGTGACAAATATAATAACATCATAAGATAAGTCAGACATTATACTGATTTTGTTTATTACTTACTACTTTTTCATATATTTATAGCCCGGCACACCCCTCCCCGTTTCGGGCTTCTCCTCTGAATACCTCCGTCAAAAACGGAGGTATGTTTTTCTTTTCCCCCTTCCCTTTCCCGACAAAATTTGCTATACTGAATATAGCGTATATTTGAGTTATTACAACAGCAATAACTAACTCTATCACATTCCGGAAAGGAGCGTTTCTATGTCAACCGTAACAATTATGGATCACCCGCTAATTCAGCACAAAATCGGCATTATGCGCGATAAAAACACTTCCACCAAAGAGTTTCGTGCTTTGGTAGCCGAAATCGCCATGTTGATTTATTACGAAGCAAGCCGCAATCTTCCGCTTGCCGACAAAGAAATCGAAACACCGCTTGTAAAAACCACTGTCAAAGAAATCGCCGGCAAAAAGCTTTGCGTCGTTCCGATTTTACGTGCAGGTCTCCACATGGCGGATGGTATTTTAAACCTGACTCCGAATGCCAAGGTAGGTCATATCGGTCTTTACCGAAACGAAGAGACCTTAGAGCCGGTAGAATATTTCTGTAAGCTTCCGTCGGATGCCGCCGAACGAGAGATTTTCGTGGTAGACCCGATGTTAGCAACCGGCGGTTCCGCCATTGCCGCTATCGATTTATTGAAAAAGCGTGGCATCAGAAAGATTCGTTTTCTTTGCTTAATCGCTGCTCCGGAAGGTATCGAAAAGTTACAGGAAGCCCATCCCGATGTGAATATTTTCGTCGGCGCAAAGGACGAGCGTCTGAACGAAAAGGGCTACATTTTACCGGGACTCGGCGATGCCGGCGACCGGATTTACGGTACAAAATAGTAAAAACGAACGAGGCTGTCGCAGAATATGCGACAGCCTCGTTCTCAATTCATAGTCAAAATTAGTTTTGATTCTTCTTTCTGAATATCCGATTACTTTTCAACAGTAAACTTATACACCGTCATAGACTCTACTTCTTCGTATGCCTTTACTACCGGAGACTTAAAGCTGTCGATGTTCATGGCATTCGGGAAGTACTGGGTCTCGAAGCATACGCCGTGACGCTTTCCGTAGGTGCAACCGCCCTTACCCTTTAAACCGTCACGGATAAAGTTACCGGAGTAGAGCTGCATACCCGGAAGGTCGGTAAATACCTCCATCACGCGACCGCTCTTCTTATCGTAAAGCTCTGCTACATACTCTGCTTCTTCACCGGTGTTGTTTAATGCAAAGTTATGGTCGTAACCTCCGCCTAAACGAATTGCTTCGCAGGTCGTATCGTTGATACCGTCCGCCAGCGGTTTTCTTACTCTGAAGTCAAGCGGCGTGCCGGTTACATCTGCCAGTTCTCCGGTCGGAATCAACTTCGCGTCCGTTGCCGTAAACGCATCCGCATCGATATATACCTCCTGCTCCGTTACAAGGCCGGAATCGTGTCCTGCCAGATTAAAGTAAGAATGGTTGGTTAAGTTTACAATGGTTGCCTTATCGGACACCGTTAAGTACTCAATGGCAAGCTCATTCTCGTCCGTCAGGGTGTAGGTCACCGTAATATCCAAATTCCCCGGGAAGCCCTGTTCCATATCCGGGCTGAGGCGGGAAAATTCGATACTAACAGCACCGTCCTCCTCAAAAGTCTCTGCCTCATACATATACTTATCATAGCTGACGGAACCACCGTGTAAGCAATTGCCGCTGTCATTGTCCTCTACCTCATATGTCTTGCCGTCAATGGTGAACTTTGCCCCTCCGATACGGTTACCGCATCTGCCGATGAAGGAACCGAAATAAGTAGGATTTGCCTCGTACTCCGCAAGAGTATCAAAACCCAGTACCACATCCTCTAACTTTCCGTTCTTATCCGGTACCCAAAGCTGTACCAGCACCGCACCGAAATCGGAAAACACCGCCTTCATGCCGTTCTTATTTTCTAAAACGTAAAGCTTTGCCTCTTCGCCCTTTTTTGTCTTGCCGAAACTCTTAGTTGTAATTCCCATACGTTCTCCTTTCCGGGAGCCGGACTGCCGCCGTTCTCCGCATAATTCCATGATACTCCAAGCCGGGACCGATGTCAAGATTTTCGCACAGGCGAATCTGTCCTTTCGCTCCCGTTCCCGGTAATATTATTTCGCTTGATTTTTACTTCTTAAACAGCCCGAACAAGCCCTTTTTCTCGTACGGCTCTCTTGCAATACCGGTGAGGGTATAGCCCGCGCTTGCAACCGCCTCCTGCAACTTCTCATCCGCAATATCCTCTTCGGAAAGAATTATCGTCTCCTTGTTTTCATGAGAAGAAGTTACCTTTTCCACTGCAAACATCTTACGTACCGCCTCATCCATATGTGCTTCGCACTTTACGCACTTCATTCCTTCTACTCCAAGAGTAATCTTAACCATAGTTCAATCCTCCGTTTGTTATTTTATTGCAAGGACCTTATAGTCCTCGTTTTCTACTGTTTTTTTCAAAATCCGGGTATCTATCGGTCCGTTTAACTCTACCTCTACCAGTCCGGTCTTGTGGTCCGGTGCAGCACAATCCACCTGCGGAAGATCTTCTAACGCCTTCCTTACCCGCACCTCACAATGTTCGCACATCATGCCTTTCACCTTCATGGTACATCGTAATCCATCTGCCGCAACCGGTGTCTGCACCTTCTTACGCAACCGTTTTTTATCACGTTTTGTGCTGTACAGCTTAAAAAAATTCAACCGTAGTGCATTGGACACCACACAAAAGCTGGATAAACTCATGGCTGCCGCTCCGAACATCGGATTAAGTTTAAGCCCGAACAGCGGAATAAATACACCCGCTGCCAGCGGGATTCCGATGGTATTATAAATAAATGCCCAAAACAGATTTTCATGAATATTTCGCAAAGTAGCACGACTCAGACGAATTGCTGCCGGCACATCGGAGAGCCTGCTCTTCATCAATACAATATCCGCCGCATCCACTGCCACATCCGCACCGGCACCGATGGCAATTCCCACATCCGCTCTTGTCAGCGCCAGAGCATCATTGATACCGTCTCCTACCATAGCTACCTTTCCCTGCTGTTGTAAGGTCCGAATTACATTTTCCTTTCCATCCGGAAGCACGCCCGCAATCACTTCGTCCACACCGGCCTGTGCACCGATGGCTTTGGCCGTACGTTCATTGTCTCCGGTCAGCATCACCACCCGGATGCCCATGTTTTGCAATTCCTTTATCGCCTGCGGACTGTCCTCTTTTATTACATCCGCCACGGCAATGATTCCTGCAAAGGTATCACCTTCCGCAAAAAACAGCGGTGTTTTTCCTTCCGTTGCAAGAAGCTCTGCCTGCTGCTTCACCGCTTCGGACAAACTCACATACTCCGAAATATAAACCGCATTTCCTCCATATACCGGCACGTCCCCCCGGAACGCAGAAAGCCCGTTTCCCGGCACTACGCGAAACTTTGTTATGTTCCTCGCCGTCAGTCCTTCCGCCTCGGCCTTTACCAAAACCGCCCGGGAAAGCGGATGTTCGCTCTTGCATTCCAAATCCAGTGCCAATTGTAACAACGTTTTCTCACTGTAACCGTCTGCCGGTAACAGGTCTGTCACCCTCGGTTCTCCGGCCGTAATTGTTCCCGTTTTATCCAGAACCACAGCAGAAACCTTTCCGGCTTGTTCCAGTGAAACCGCCGTTTTAAACAAGATTCCGTTTTTCGCTCCCACTCCGTTTCCAACCATAACGGCAACCGGTGTCGCCAATCCAAGCGCACAAGGGCAACTGATGACAAGAACCGAGATTCCTCTTGCCAATGCAAAGCCGAAACTTTCTCCCGTAAGTAACCATACAAAAATTGTCACAATCGCAATTCCGATTACCACCGGAACAAAAATACCGGACACTTTATCCGCCACCTTTGCAATCGGTGCCTTGGTAGCCGCAGCCTCACTGACCATTTTTATAATTTGGGACAGAGTTGTATCCTCTCCCACTCTGGTCGCCCTGCACCGGATAAAGCCGGAACGGTTTATGGTTGCGGCCGAAACCGAATCTCCCGCTGCCTTGTCCACCGGAATGCTTTCCCCGGTCAGCGCCGCCTCGTCCACAGCACAAGAACCGTCCACGATCACACCGTCCACAGGAATGCTTTCTCCCGGCCGTACCACAAACATATCATTGATTTTCAACTGTTCCACCGCAACTATCGTTTCTTTTCCGTCGTTCCAAAGTGTTGCCTTCTTCGGAGCCAGCTTCATCAAGCCCTTTAACGCGTCCGTTGTCTTTCCCTTGGAGCGTGCTTCCAGCATCTTTCCAACGGTAATTAATGCCAGAATCATGGCCGCCGACTCAAAATAAAACTCATGAATATAAGAATGAGCCGTCTCAAAGTCCCCCACAGCCTGTGCTCCCGTCATAACAAACAACATCACCGTACTATAGCAAAAGGCTGCCGCAGACCCCAGTGCCACCAGTGTATCCATATTCGGTGCACGATGAAGAATCCCGTTCACTCCGCTAACAAAAAACTTTTTATTTATCAGCATGACAACAGCTGCCAATATCATTTGCAGTAACCCGACCGCCACTGGATTGTTTGTAAAAAATGCCGGCATCGGCCATCCCCACATCCAATGTCCCATGGACACATACATCAATACCGACAAGAATACAAGAGAAGTTATTAAACGCCTGCGAAGTACCGGAGTTTCATGATCCTTCAACGCCTCTTCCCGTGCTGCATCCGTCCGGCTCTGCGTCTCTTCTGTTCCCTTTACTGCCGCATGATAGCCCGCACGCTCAACCGCCGCAATTATTTCCTGCACGGAAGCAGTACCTTCCACTCCCATAGAATTGGTCAGCAGACTGACCGAGCACGCACTGACACCTTCCACTTTAGAAACTGCCTTTTCCACCCTGGCACTGCATGCCGCACAACTCATCCCCGTTACAGTATACTGCTGCATGAAACACCCGCCTTTCCATTCTTCCATACCATAAGGGTCGTGGGCGTGTTCGCATCTCAGCTTATGCCCAAGTATACTTGTGCATAACTTCTATGCTCCCTTTGCCTGCACGAAAAAAACGCCTATGGTTAGCCTGTACTAACCATAGGTATTATACAACTGCATTTCTTTTTTGTCAACTTAATCAATCCTTGCTTCCGATTACGGTTTCACTATTTTTTCATATGCTTTTCTACATACTCCGCAATCTCCGCATGGTCCGAATCCATCCGACATCCCACACAAAATGAGCCTTCATTATCCGAAGACCGGATAATCACACCCTGCAATGCTTCCTCATGCAAAAGCTCGAAGCCTTCAATTACAAGTTCCACCCTCTCACCGATTACATCCGCAAGTTCTTTTGCCCTACAGGAAAAGGCATATCCCCCCGCACTGATATTCACCATGGTACCGAACAGCAGCAAATCCTTAGACTTAATCTTAATTTCACACGGATTATTCATCGGTAATCTCGGATATTTTCTCCGATTCATCACCTTCAAATCTTCTTCCTCAAGAATCACTTTATACTCCTGCTCAGCACTCTTTTTATCTTTCGTTATTTTTACGTTGTTCCATGTATAAACCGCATTGCTTACCACGACACGAATCTCATATAATGTCTTTGCGGTAAACTCTGCCAAAAAGGCATCCATACGTGCTCCGCCTGCAATATACAATATATTTTCTTCTACGGCACTGACAGTTGTCTCACATACCTTCTTACTCTGCGATTCCGTAATCGATACACTCATACCGGTCTCAATGTCCTTCACTCCCATGAAACCGCCTTCTCCCAGTTCCTCCACCAGTTTCCCGACTACTGTCTCAATCTTGACTACATTACGAGCCGTCTCTTCGTATTTACTCAACATAGTTTCGGTAGTCAACTCGGAATTACGTACGCTTTCTTTCATGCCCTTCATGATATCCCGCACTTCTTTCATATTACCGACCATGTTCCGGTTCGCACTCTCGACCTGTTTCATTGCGGTATCTACAACCTGAATCTCTTCTCCCAGTTTCTTTGAATCCTCTTCGATCATTTCCACACTGGCATTGACACTTTGCATTACCGAAAGGGTTTCGGAAATCAACTGCAAAATCGTCGTAATGGATTCTGTCATCTTATCCGATGTATCCTCCAAAAGATGCAGCGCATCCATGATTCCCGCAGAAGATTTCTGTGTTCCCTGACTCAAATCGCGAATCTCATCTGCCACTACGGAAAATCCTTTTCCTGCCTCTCCCGCTCTTGCTGCTTCAATGGAAGCATTCAATGCCAAAAGATTCGTCTGACTGGATATCTTTTCAATGGTACCGGTTTCTGCTTTTACCTTATCAAACTGGTGCCGGAATTCTTTTAAAACTTCTTCCACCTCTGAAGAAAGACGCGCCATCGTGTTCGTGGATTCTACCGCATTCCCCAGTTCTGCGGAACTTGCACTTGCCTGCTTGACGGACTTTTCACTCAATTCCACAATATGGGTAACCAATCCGGCCACATTTCCCACCTGCTTGTTGATATCCTCCGTCATCTCCATGGAAGAATCGATCCGACCGCTTAACCGGTCGCTTTCCGCAGACAAGTCTTCCATACTACTTACGACCACGCTTGCACCTTCTTTATTTTCTTCCGACAATTCTCTTACAACCGTTACACCCTCTACGATTTGATTACTCGCACCTTTTACCTTTTCAACCGTTGCAACCACTCTGGCAAGATTCGCCTTTACCGAGCCGAGTAAAGCATTATCCGACGTTGCCATATGTTTGATTGCAATAACATAACCAATATAACAAAACAGAATAACCCCCAATTGAATTTCAAAGTTTGAAATATCAGCCGGTGTATTCATGCCGTTCCGATAGTTTCGGATAATAGCGTAAACAAGTACAATAATATTCGCAACACCGCACCGGAGAATCAAATCTCTGTTTTTGTAAATAATCAGCATACCGGTAACCGGCAGAACATAGGTAAACGCCAAAGTGCCCGGAGCCGTCATCATAATATACAAATAGAACACACCGTACCCGCCCCCGACGATATTCTGATACAGATTTGTATGCCAGCCTTTTACCTTAAGCACAATTAACCCGATGATAAACGGTACCCAACAAATGAGCTCCATTATAATATAAAACGGTAACGTTTTTAATCCTCTGGTCACCTCTATCGCATATGTAATCGAAAACACAAACATCACAACAAACCACATGCCGAGGGCCTTTTTATTTGCGCTTTTCGCAAATTGTTTCTCGTTATATTCCATAGGTACCTCCTTCTTCTGCGACACCTTATGTACAGAATCTCACTTTCATTTTACTAACATTATATCACGCAATTACAGAATTGTCACTATTTTTTCTTATATATCAACCAGTTTATATTCTTCTTCATATTTTATAAGCCATTGCCATAATAATGTTCCGACAAAAAATGCTACGATGTTACCTTTCGATAGCACCGTAGCATTCATAAGAAGCCTTTACTGTCCCTTCTTCCTATTTTCCTTCCACAAACAATACTCCCAAAGTTCCCGGTCCGCAATGACTTGAAATCACACCGCCGGCCCTTGTCACATAAATTGCCTCAAAATGCTGTAACGACTCCAGATAGCTCTTTACTTCATCTACAATTGCCTGTGCAATCCCGGAATGTGTAATAAACACTCTCTCCTTTTCCGCACGGAGCAAATCCTCTTCCATATCCTTTACATACTCCGTTACAGTCTTCTTTTGATTTCCGCGATATTTCTTGGACACACCCATCTTTCCATCGTTTACTGCAATACGCGGCTTTAATTTTAACGCATT
>JAFTPY010000155.1 GCA_017463035.1 Lachnospiraceae bacterium | reverse complement strand
TTCCTATGATGGGGATGTTGTTTTTGGTTATGGCACTGATTATGATACCGGCGTTTTTTGCCATGTAGATTCAAAAGAAATAGGAGGAGATAAGGAATGGAGCAGAGAATGAGGGAGACGGAGTTGCAGGAAGCGGTAGATGAAAACAAGGAACGGTGTGTCGGAGAAGAAACGAGGAATTTTCTGACGGATAACAGAGGTGTAGGAGTCGTAGAAGTTATATTGATTCTTGTAGTTTTGATTGCGCTGGTTTTGATATTTAAGGAACAGCTGGGCGCAATGGTTACAAAGGCAATGGATGCGTTGGAAAAAAGTATGAATGAGGTATTGTCGTGAGGACGAAGGGCTCTGTTACCGTTGTATTCTCTTTTGTATTTGTTCTGATGTTCGGTTTTATTCTTTCCTTTTTTGAGATGGCAGCGTTTACGGCGCGCAGAGCTTATCATGCATCGGCAGCCTTGCTTGCAACAGAAAACTATTTTGCTGCATTCTTGCAGCCGCTGTATGAGAAGTATCATATCTTTGCCAGGGAGGTACCGGAAGGGGAGGATATTGTATCATGGAGCGGACAAAGCATTGCGGAGGATGTGGCTTACATGACAGCGAAGCAGGAGGGGGAGAAATCATTGCTTCTTCGCTCCGGTGCGGAATACGATGTCATGAATGCGACGGTTCTTACAGATAACGGGTTGGAAGGTTTCTATTCCCAAGCGGTGACTGCCATGAAATACCGGGCGGCGCCGGAGGCGGTGGAGCTGTTAAAGGAGTTCGCCGGAATGACGGAGCAGGCGGATGCACATCTGGAGGCAGCGGCAGCAAAAGCGGCAACGGACAGCGCATACGCCGAGGTGGATAACAAAATATTGCATCTGATGGAGCTTATCGACGGTGTAGATATCAAGAAGTACGAGAAATACATGGGAGGAAAGGGGATTATATTCCAAAAGGACTTATATGTAAAGTACTTTTGTACGACCCCGGAGACCGCAGCGGACTTTTTTGACCGTACCGAGGTGTATCAGGCATTTTTGAGTAATCATGAAAACCCCTCCGGGACCTTGGACGGACTGGCGAATGGTGCGGAAACACTTGCAATAGAGATGGAGGAGCGGGAACGCGAGGAAGTACTGTGCAGAAGCGAGTTGGCAAGAATCCGGGGGCAGATAGCGGTAACGGCCAATGAAGGGGCGGAGTTGGAGCAGAGCCGGACGGGAGCTGTATCGGCATATGAGACGGTGCTTCATGAACTGGAGATGTTACTGGAAACCGGTAAGGATGTGGAAAAAATTGCAGAGTTGACTGTTCGAAAAAATGAGATTGCGAAAGCTCTGAATGATTTGACGGAACAGATAAAGCAGTATGAAAGAACGGAAAAGGAGTTGAAAAAGCAGGAAGGGCAATTAGAAAAGGAGCAGAAGGAACTGGAACGAAAGGCATCGGAACAAGAGAAACGCGCAAAGACATTGATAAAAGAAGAAGAGGCTTTTGTAAAACGGTGTAAAGCAATGGCGGATATTTGTGACGAGGCGTATTTTTATGTGGAAGAAATAAGGCAGGAACTTGATAAGGCCAAAAAAGTAAAGACGGAGTATCAAAAGGTGTTGGATCTTTTGGAACCGGTCATCGGCACAGAGGCATCGGAAGAGTATCGCAGCGAGTTGCGGGAGTATATGTTTTATGAAACTGCGGAAGGGTTCGATTTTGACCGGATGAAGCAGACTCTGTTGGAGAACAAATCCGTATTGTGGAATGTTTCAAAGAAAATTACGGGGACAAACCGCAGTATGCTTCGTGCGGCGGCGGAAGAATTGCGAAAAGAAAGGGATTCTGTTGTACGGTATTCCTTTGAAGGCTTGCGCTTAAATTACGGAGAAATGTCATTGGAGGAGAACTTGTACGAGGGTGTGGATGCTATGGTTTCTAAGGAGGTTGCCAAAGGCTTTCTCGGCTTTTTGACGGATGCGGTGCTGTCGGAAAAGGAGTTGGAGCAATCGTATTTACCTTCCGAATTTCGTTATAAGGAAATGTCGACAGATGTGTTTTCTTTGTTGGGTACGGATATGAGCGGACTTCTTACGGAGTTAAGGACTTTATTGCCGGATGATTTGTCTACGGATGTGGTGGTGGGAGGCATGGCGGACAGTATTCTTTTTCATTCGTATCTGGCCACCCATTTTTCTGACTTTTCGGAAGTAAATCCAGCGGGGGCGTTATCCTATGAGAAGGAGTATTTGATTGCGGGGAAAGGAACCGACAGAGAAAATTTATCGGCGGTTGCCATGCGCATTTGTGCGATACGCGCTGTTTTACATTTTGTTTCCCTTTATACGGACGGGGAACGGAAGGCTGTGGCGGAACAGGCGGCACTTGCGGCATGCGGAATAATCGGGCTTCCGGCACTAAAGAGTGTTGTTATGTTTCTCCTGCTGTTTGTATGGGCTTTGGAGGAGGCAATGATTGACACGGCGGCGCTTTTGCAAGGGAAGAAGTTGTTGTTATATCCCGGAAAAGCCGGAGGAAGTCTCTCGTTTCAGGAAATCCTGTTGTTCTCAAAATCCTTTGTGTTGGAGCGGGCAAAGGCAAAACAGGAACAGAAGGGAGCGGCAATAGGATATAAAGAATTTCTTCATTTGTTCTTGTACTTAACGCCACAGGAAAACAAGAAATACCGGGCAGCGGATTTGATTCAGGAAAATTTAAGAATAACATATCGGGACACCTTTCGTGTGGAACGTTGTGTATGGAAGCTATCATACGAAACGGATGGCCGGAGCTATGTGTATGCATATGAATAACGGAAAGGAGGTGCATTTTGATATCTGTTCTTATGAAAGTTCGGCAATTATATCTTCCGGTAAAAACAGCGGTACTCTTTCGATTCCCCTCTCTTATAGCTGTTTTTACTTATCTTGGTTGCAAATTATTCTTTTCATTTGATAATACTTGCGGAAAGACTCATAAACATCCTGTGGGCCGAAGGAGTAAGGGCAGATATCAAAATGCATCTTTGACAGTGGAGGCTTCTGTGGCATTTCCGGTGTTTTTCTTTGCGGTGCTGTATTTACTGCAAATGTTTACGGTATTGAGGGCAGAGGTGTCCGTTGCACAGGCGGGAATTACCTCTGCAAGAGAAGCGGCGGCGTTTTCCTACGTGGCGGAACGGTTGGCGGAAGGAGAAAATGCGGTTGCGGAAACGGTGTTGGAGGTATTTGATCAAAAAATAATTCGTGATGCGACGTTAACCGGGGTGTTTTACACCCGGTGCGATGAGGAACTGTTAAAACAAGCAAAAGTGGCGCAGGGACTGGGCGGCATCTGGGTAAATTCGGAGGAGACGGATGAAAAGGTCCGTACAGAATTTTTTTATAGGGTAAACCCGGCAAATGTGTTAACGGAACAGAAAAGTAAGTATTACGTCATGCGGATTGTTTATCGGAATTGGACCGGAGAAGGCGGAGAAAAAAAGAAAGGGGAGACTTCGAAGGAAGAAAAAGAGACGGTTTATATGACAGAACACGGAAAGGTATATCACGTAAAACGAGATTGCAGTTACATAAAAATCGATGTAATGGGAGTGTGGGCTGAACAGGTTGACAGGGAAAGGAACGAGTCGGGGGCAAAATATTATGCCTGTGAGTTTTGTTCTCCTGTGTTAACAAAGGGAACTCAGGTATTTATCACAGAATACGGTACCAGGTATCATGCAAGGTCGACCTGTTCTGCTATCAGGCGCAATGTAAAAGAATATTCGTTGACAGAGGTGAAAGAGAAATATCCGGCGTGCAGTAAATGCCGGACGGAAGGAGGAACGTAATGGGAGAAGTATGGAGGGAGCTTTTAGCATTGCCGACGCTGTTGTGGCTGGCGTTACAGGATAAAAAGCATCTGGGGATTACAAGATGGGGGCTTGTGATTGCTTCGGGACTTCTTTTGCTTGCCGGATGTTTCCATGCGATAGGCTGGCAATCCAGAGTGGGAGGGGTTGCCGTAGGTGCGTTGATTCTTTTGTTCGGTTATTTTTCGAAAGAGGCAATCGGAATGGCCGACGGAGTAGTTATTTCGGCTTGCGGAGCAGCCTTCGGAATCTATGAAACGGTAGCGCTTTGTTTTTTTGCGGCTCTGTATGCGGCGGTATTTTCTTTTGCTCTTTTGTTGCTGAAAAGGGCAGGAAGAAAGAGCAGGATTCCTTTTCTTCCGTTTTTTCTTTTGGGGTATGTTACGATGCGATTGCTGGTGAAGTCAATATGAGAAAGAGGGAGTGTATGAAACGAAGAATACATGGTTCTATGACGGTGGAGGCAGCTTTTCTGTATCCGTATTTGCTAACGATTGCTTTTTTGCTGGTTAAGCTGACCGTCGGACAATATGAGGCGGTGAATCGGCAGGCGGTGCGGTTGTATGATGCCGTATGTTCGGAGGAAAGAACGGAAACAGCGAAGATACTGCGTTTTGTGGACACGGCATTCGATTTTTTTGAGGAATAATTCGGGAGAAGGGAGGTTGAAAATGTTAGAGGAAGAGTTTAGAAAAGAGTCGGACGGAAGGACTTATTTGTTATTGAAGAAGACGAAAGTGACTTTTGAAGAGGAAATGATACGGAAGACGGAACCGACCGGGGTACTTTCCATGGTACGCCCGGAACGGGATGATATCTATAAATATGAGATTACCGGAAGGAAAAGTCTTGCCGTGACCTTTGAACGTGTGCCGATGAATGCGGAACAGATAGAAAAGGTATTGTGCGGAATTTTGGATATTATAGAGGGCGGAAAGGAATACTTGCTTTCGGAGGATAATTATATCCTGCTTCCGGAGCATATTTATCTGCAGCTTCCGGAGTATAAGGTTACGCTTTGCTATTATCCGGAGTACGGAGTACCCTTTTCGGAACAGTTGGGTAAACTATTCGAGATATTGCTGAATCGTGTGGATTACCGGGAAGAAAGGGCAATCGCGATGGTATATGCGTTGTATATGCAGCTCCAGGAGCCGGATGTGACGCTGGAACGTATCAGATCGAAGTTAAAGGAACAGGTGCAGTCATTAAAACCGGAAAATCCGGTACGGGAAAAGGAGAGGCAAAGAGAGGAGCCGGAGTTCCGGTATGTAAAATATGATGAATCGACAGGCCGAAAATCTGTTGCAGAGGAAAAACGAGCGAAAACGGAACGAAAAGCATCCCCCGGAACAAGTTTGTGGGAACGGTTGCGTAAAGAGGTCGGTGCAAAGATTTACGGGAGGGAGGAAAAAGGAAAGCCTGCCTATGCGGGGGAGGCGGTTTCCTGTGTATGCGATACTCCATCGGAGTGGGGGACAACACATACGAAGGTACTCTCTGTTAAAAAAGAATCGATCTCTCCGGCTTTGCGTTCAGCTGAAAGGGAGGAAAAGATTTTCTTGACGAAGTTCCCGTTTTACGTGGGAAGTATGCCGGATTATATGGATTACGTGATTGACAAGGATACGGTAAGCCGGTTTCATGCGAAGTTTATGAAGCAGGGAGAACAGGTGTATCTGATGGATTTAAACAGTACAAACGGTACAAGGGTAAACGGAAGGGAACTGAATGTCCGGGACCGGGTTTTGTTAGCGGAGGGAGACCGTATTTTGTTTGCGGATGCGGAATACATTTTTTCGGAAAAAGAAAGGGTAGAGAAGGGATAATTTTCGCCACCGGAATCCAAGATTATGCTTGAAGGAATCGCAAAAAAAGGTTATACTGGATATATGTATGGGGATACATAAGCCTGATTGCGGAGGTGGCATATGAAAATAGCGGTTTATTACGGAGGACGAGGTGTCATTGAAGACACTACGATATATGTGGTAAATAAACTGGTGGAGGTTCTGAACGAGTTGAATGTTCAGGTGCGCCGGTATAATTTGTATGAGCAGAAAAATGAAATAACGGCCCTTTCCGGTACCATAAAGGAAGTGGACGGCGTGATTTTGGCGGTTCCGCTGGAATGGTACGGTATCGGAGGGTATATGCAGCAGTTTTTGGATGCGTGCTGGCTGTATGCGGACAAAAAGAAGCTGCAAAATATGTATATGATGCCGGTCGTGGTTGCGGTGACCTGCGGAGAACGTCAGGCGGAAAGCGTTCTTCGGAATTCCTGGGAGCTACTCGGCGGAAAAGTGGTAGACGGTATTTGCACCTTTGTGGAAAACCAGGCAGAGTTTGAGACCAATACGGAATATGCCAAGATAATCGAGAAGAAAGCGGAGCATTTTTATCGCGCGGTATCCCGGAAGGAGTTACAGCTTCCGAGCGGCAACAGTTTGATTAAGCGTAATATGGCAACTTCTTCCATTCCGTTAACTCCGCAGGAAAGCGAGGAATTGTCCAAGTATGTATCCGATGATAAGTATGTTAAGCGTCAGAAGGAGGACATCGAAGAGCTTTCCCAGATGTTTAAGGGTATGTTTGAAAAGAGCAGTGCCGGCATGGATCCGAGGACGGAGTTTATTGCGAATCTCCGCACCAATTTCCATGCTCCGGAAGAGTCTCTTTCCGTAACATATGCACTGCAGTTTGCGGATAACGAACGTACGCTGTTTATAGAAATCAGAGACGGAAGACTGTTCTGCAGTTATCCGGAGGAGGTTCCGGCAGCAGATGTAAATGCGAAGCTGACCAGAGCGGTGATGGAACGTATTGTGGACGGAAGGGTTACCTTCCAGGGAGCGTTCATGTCCGGTGATATTACGGCAAAGGGCGATTTTAAGCTGCTCAGACAGTTTGATATGATGTTCCGGTTCCAGACGCTGGTGTAAGAGGAAGCGGTGGCGGAGATTTCATAAGTCGGAATCATGAAACAGAGGAGCCGTGGCTCCTTGAAATAAAATTGAGAAACGGAGATATACGAGGCTATGGAGAATTGTATTTTTTGTAAGATTTTAAGAAATGAGATACCGTCTTCCACGGTATACGAGGATGACAAGTTCCGTGCGATTATGGACATCGGTCCGGTGGCAAAGGGACATGTGATTTTGCTGGCAAAGGAGCATGCGGCAAATCTTTTGGAGGCAGACGATGAGCTTCTTTCCGCAGCATTGCCGGCAGCAAAGAAGGTAGCCAATGCGGTGAAGAAGACCGTAGGCTGCGACGGTATCAATATTTTGCAGAATAACGGAGAAGAAGCGGGACAGACCGTATTCCACCTGCACATTCATGTAATTCCGCGTAATAAAGAAGACGGAGTGAAGCTTCCGCCGCCGATGGCAACCTATGCCGACGGAGAGGCAGCGGAGCTTGCGAAAAAGATTGCGGAGAATATCTAAAATGCACGGATTCATTCAGGGTTTTCCTAAAACAGAGAGAACCGGTTGACGAAAATATGCCTTCATTATAGAAGGAGGAGTGAATATGACGGAGTTACAGTTAAAAGAGTTACTTGTGGATATGTCTCTCGGTGAAAAAATCGAGCAGATGATTCAGTTTCACGGCGGTTTTTACGGGGATGTAAAGCTGATTACCGGCCCGGGGCACGATTATACGATAAAGCCGGACCAGCAGTGGCGTATCGGAACGTTTTTGGGTGAGGCAGGCTATGAGCATCTGAAAGAGTTGCAGGACGGTTTCATGGAGAAGCAGCCCCATCATATTCCGACGATTTTCATGTCGGATGTGATTCACGGCTATAAGACGATTTATCCGGTGCCGTTAGGTCAGGGTGCGAGCTTTGACCCGGAACTGACCAAGGAGCTTGCAGCAGCTACGGCGAAGGAAGCTTCAGCGGCAGGACTGCATGTTACATTTTCACCGATGTGTGATCTTTCCAGAGATGCCCGCTGGGGCAGGTGTATGGAAGGTACGGGAGAGGACCCGTGGTTAAATTCCCGTTTTGCCGAGGCTATGGTGTTGGGCTATCAGGGGGACGGCATTGACAAGCAGGGCAATAT
>JAFTPY010000154.1 GCA_017463035.1 Lachnospiraceae bacterium | reverse complement strand
GCAATTCGGAGAAGAAAAAACGGAATAAAGAGTTAAAAAAGCGTGCCGGGCATCTTTCGGAGCGGGCGGCCTGCGGTCTCCATTGTATCAAAATGGAGGACATCGGTGTATACGCAGGAAAGACCCCTATTATCGAGCACGTGAACGTGCATATTCATTGCGGAAAGCTGACGGCGATTATCGGTCGGAACGGTGCGGGAAAGTCCACGTTAATCAAGGCGATTCTCGGCGAGGTGGCTCATGAAGGTACCATTGAGTTCCGTGATATGAAGGAAAATAAGGTAAAAAAGCTGAAAATCGGTTATGTACCCCAGCATCTGAATGTGAAAAAGGATGCACCGGTCAGTGTATACGATTTATTTGCCAGCTGTATCAGTAACGTGCCTGTGTTTTTGTGGCGGAAAAAAGCATTATATGATGAGACTCTGAATCGCCTGGCATTGTTTGAGGCGGAAAATCTCATTGACAAGCGTCTGGGGGATTTGTCCGGCGGTGAGCTTCAGAGAGTATTGCTTTCCATTGCCTGTACTCCGGTGCCGAATTTGTTGCTTTTGGACGAACCGGTGTCCGGCGTGGACCGGAAGGGTATGGAATTGTTTTACCGGACCATTCATAATTTAAAAGAGAAGTATGATTTGTCCGTGATTTTGGTATCCCATGATTTGACGTTGGTGAAGGAATATGCGGATTCCGTGATTTTGTTGGACAAGACGGTGTTAAAGGAAGGAACGCCGGAAGAGGTTATGGAGAGTGAAGAGTTTCATGAGGTTTTCGGCTGATAAAAGATTGAGAAACGGGAGTTTGAGACTGTCGGTTACGGCAGTAATTGTTTTGAGAAAAAGGGCGAAAGGAGGAAAATGAAATGGAGTTCTTAAGTTACGGGTTTATGCGGAATGCACTCATTGCCATCTGCATCATTACTCCGTTGTTCGGAATTTTGGGAACCATGATTGTGAATAACCGGATGGCGTTTTTCTCCGATGCACTCGGTCATTCGGCCCTTACCGGTATGGCAATCGGTGTACTTCTCGGTATTGCGGGGACGGACATCCCGATGCTGTTGTTTGCGGTTCTCTTTGCGTTGGTATTAAATCATATGAAGCGGAAAAGCTCCGCATCTACGGATACGATAATTTCTGTGTTTTCTTCTTTGGGAACGGCGGTAGGTTTGGTGGTATTATCCCGGGGCGGTAATTTTTCCAAGTATTCCGCATTGTTGGTCGGTGACATCCTGAGCATTAACGCGAAGGAGATTTTGTGTCTTGCGGGTGTTCTTGCGTTGACTTTGGCTTTCTGGCTGGTATGTTTTAATAAGCTTCACGCTTGCAGTGTGAATAAGAGTCTGGCAAAGAGTAAGGGTATTCCGGTGCGCTTGGTCGAGGATTTGTTTGCGGTGTTGATTGCGGTAATCGTTATGCTGTCCATCAAATGGGTCGGTATTCTGATTATCAATGCGCTGTTGATTTTGCCGACGGCAGCGGCATCCAATATTTCGGCGAATATGCGGGAGTATCATTTGTTTTCCGTGATTTTGTCCCTGGCTTCGGGACTCATCGGTCTGGTGTTGGCCTATTATTTGAATGCGGCGGTGGGACCGACCATTGTCATTGTGGCGGCAGTGTTTTTTGCGGCAACTTTTTTGGCAAGACCGTTGTTCCGGACGTAGGTGATAGGGGAGTTTCATTTTTTGGGGATAAGTTCGCTTTTTGGCGTTTTATTGTTTACAAATGGGAGGATTTATTATGAAAGACAAAGAGATTTACAAACGGATTCTGGTGAACTTTCTGGTGACCATTGCGGCAGTGGGTCTTTGCGTACTGTTTTTGGGGGATGTTTTGCGCTTTTTCCTGCCGTTTGTCATCGGGTTTATCATTGCATCTATTGCGAATCCGATGGTGCGTTTTCTGGAAAAGAAAATGAAAGTGAAGCGTAAGTACGGCTCCGCTATTATTATTGTATTGGTTTTGGCTGCAGTGGTCGGTGTGCTTGGTCTGCTCATTTATGTTTTGGGACGCGAGCTGGTGGATTGGATTCAGAATCTTCCGGATCTTTTGAAGGACGCGCAAAAGTTACTGGAGGAGCTGTCGGATAAGCTCTACGTTCTTTATGATAAGCTGCCGGCAGGAATTCAAAGCGGTATCGACACTGTGGGTGGCAGTCTTGAGGAATGGCTGGATAAGGCGGTTGCGAACGTAAAGATGCCGTCGATCAGTGCGGCGGGTGACTATGTGGGAGGCTTCATCGAAGGTATTCTGATTGCCATTATCACAATTTTAGCGGCTTACTTCTTTATTGCGGACCGGGATAAGCTGGTGGAAGGCATTAAGAAGATTGTGCCGGCTTCCTTTCAGGAGTATTACAGCTTGGTAATGAATAATATTAAGTCTGCCATCGGTGGATATTTCAAGGCACAGTTCAAAATTATGTTGATTATCATCGTGATTTTGTTTATCGGCTTTGAGGCTTTGGGGGTAAATTATTCTTTCTTGTTGGCGTTACTTACGGCGTTTCTTGATCTGCTTCCGGTATTCGGAACCGGTACGATTATCGGTCCGTGGGTTGTGGTGGATATCATTACCGGAAAGTACATCGAAGCGATTGTGTTGACTATTTTGTATCTGGTATGTCAGTTTACAAAGCAGATGTTGCAGCCGAAGATGGTAGGTGACAGCATCGGTTTGAATCCGCTGTTGACGTTGTTCTTTATGTTCGTGGGGTATCGGTTCGGCGGAATTCTCGGCATGATTATCGGAATCCCGGTGGGCATGATTTTGGTGAATTTTTACCGTATCGGTATTTTTGACCGATTGATTCGCGGGTTTAAGAT
>JAFTPY010000019.1 GCA_017463035.1 Lachnospiraceae bacterium | reverse complement strand
TCCTGTGCTACATACCAAAAAAGGCTATTACCTGTTCCAAGCCTACTGTTATGAAGTAACTTCTTTATCTTCCAATAAATATGGATTCCATGTCCACTCATAACTATCATGGTTGCAGGTGGAAGCGCTGTTCCAAGCATATTCATTATTTCTGGTAAGTATTTATTCTTAACTTTTTGAATATCTTCTTCTGTTGGATATGTTCCACGAAGTTCCTCGCAATCCTTAAAATCTACATCAACATAAAGAAAATGAAAGGCTTTTAAGCATTGTTTTTTTCTTCGAATTCCGCCTTTCTCCGTGGAACTCTTTCGTGTTAAAAAAGGGTTATATCTAAATTCATTTACAGCAAAAAAAAGGTTTGTATCGTTAAGGCGTTCTATTGTATATATTTCATCAGCTATTCGATTTAATTTCGACCACTCTCTATCATTCTCTGTAGACCTAGCTCTTGAGTCTACATCAGAACAGCTCATATTTTCTGATAATAACAAAGAATCTAATCCAAAGGCTGTTTCACGATATCCGTTGGTACGAACGCGAGAAACCATCGGTTCTTCCGAACGAAGAAAAATCATAGGCATTTCTTTGCCGTTTTGATATAACTCCAAAAATCGATAGAATTGTTCATCAAAGTGCATAACTGACCTCCTCAAAAAATCAAATTACACACATTAACTAAAATTCTGTTTAATTTTTTGTGTAAACCAAGAAAAGATAGGGCATTTTTGCTCTATCTTTCCTTGAATACCTTCTTTTTCACACTATTAAATTCTAATTCTCCAGTACATCAGATATACTATATAACTAATTTTTTAACCAACTCTTTACACTTTACATAAATAGGATGTCATTCAAAAAGTCCTCCTTTCTGAATTTTTTCAAGATATTTTTAATCACTTTAATCACAACTAAAGTTCTGAAACCTGCTAAAGTCAAGGGTTTCCGTATTAGTGTCGAGGGTTCAAATCCCCCTTCCGCTACTATCGCAAAAGGGAATCCGAAAGGATTCCTTTTTTGTGATAGTAATGAAAGAGAAACTGAACACGAGACACCACGGGTCCCGTGGTTCGAGGGGTCCACGAGGTCCGGGGGACCTCGGTTCTGGACCGACCGTAGCGAAGCAAAGACCAAATCCCCCTTCCGCGCCCCGCCGTTCTGGGCCGACCGTAGCGAAGCGTCCCACGACATCCGGTGGATGTCGGTTCTGGGACTGACCGAAGTGAAACGAAGACGACCAAATTCCCCTTCCGCGCCCCTCCCAATTTACGGTTTTTTCGCAACCTCCTTCAAACGCTCCACAAACATCTCGAAACGCTCGTCCGTGCGCAAAACATCAAATTCTTCCTCCAATAGCCAATCAAGCGTCATCTGCGAAGTGTTTCCTACCGCTTCCGGAATAAATCCTCCGTCGGAGTAACCGCGAAGAACAGGAGAAGTATGCTTGCCATCAAAATCATAGGTATCCATATGAATTGCAAAATCTGCACATTTTTCCATCCATTTCCATGCATTTTCCAAATCATTGTTTTGAAGAAAAAGTCTTCCCATGTGCATGCATGCCATCCACCCTACCTGAGCTGCATTCTGATAGTCTTTCTCAGGAAACAGAAGTTCCAGCAGATCTACCTGAAGCTTATGGAGCCTCATTCTGTCTTCCGGCGCGAAAAACATAGTATCGTCATCATGACGATGAACTCCGGCAGCACCGATGGCCGAAACCAATTGATAGATTAAATAGTGAATAAACTCTTGCTTTTTGGCAAAATCTGCATCGCCTTCCCAAATCCAAAGCATGCAACTTTCATAAGAGATAATCGATTTCGGCATTTCTTCCGCAACTCTTAACATCTCTTCTTTTTTTCCCGCATAATCGTATGCGTAAACAAGTGTCTGGGTTGCTTCATAGCGAGTTGTGCTATCGGTGCACTCCGCAAGTACCCGGTTACAAAGGGAAAACACCTCCTCGTAGTCTTTTATATCCTTTCGGGAGTACACATTTACCAAGGCATTGGCAAGCTTCTGCATAATCTGATAGGATCTTGGAAATTTTCCCAGTGCTTCCCGTAAAAGCTCCACCTCTTTTTCAAAATTTCCTTCCCAATCCACCTTGTGAGCCTCTTCCAAATAACTCTTGATACGCTCCTCATTCTTTTCCACATCGATTCCCAGCAGAACATCCGAGGAAACATCAAAGATATGGCAAAGTGCAGGTATTTGCGAAATATCAGGCGCGGTCCGGTCACACTCCCACTGGGAGATTGCACGGGATGTAATTCCGAGATATTCGGCAAGCTGTTCCTGGGTAATTTCTTTCTCTCTGCGCAAACGTTTAATGTTAGAACCAATCGACATAGTTTTGTCCTCCAAAAAGTATTCAAAAGCGCTTTTGTGATTTTATTATATCAAATTATAATAATTATTCGACGAAGTGTTTGTTGAGGTGAGGCATAGTCACACTTTGATTTTCAAAGAGATTATATCATACCGATAAGAGAAAAAAGACATGTCCATAACGGAACATGCCTTCTCTGTATATAATCCTCTGCCTTATTCCAAATGCTCCAAAGCATTCTTTGTTTTACTTTACCGCTTCTATTTCTTCCAGATTCTCCAGGAACACTTCCACCAACTCCGGATCGAATTGTCTTCCCGCTTCTTCCAGCATAATCCGTTTTGCCTCTTCCTTCGAGTATGCCTCTTTATAACTGCGTTCGGAACGAAGGGCATCATACACATCCGCCAGGGCCATGATACGGGCACTGAGCGGTATTTCCTCTCCTTTTAATCCCTGCGGATAACCGCTGCCATCCCATTTTTCATGATGCGAATACGCCATTTCTCTTGCCGTAAGCAGATACTCACTATTCTTTACCTCCGCAAGTACACCGTCAATAATCTGAGCACCCAGGGCCGGATGACTGTGAATACTCTTTAATTCTTCCGTGGTCAAAGAGCCTTCCTTTCGTAATATGGCATCCTCCATGGATATCTTTCCGATATCATGTAACGGTGCCGCCTCACTCAATACAGACACATAAGAATTACTCATAACTGCCTGATACTTCGGAACCTTCTGTAATGCCCGTGCAATAATCCCCACATATTCACTGGTATGCTTGATATGCAGTCCGGTCACACCGTCTCTTGCCTCTACCATATTCGCAAGACTGACAATCAAAGAATGATGGGATTGAAACAATTCCAACGCCTTATCCCTGACTTCCGTTTCCAATTTCATCGTATAGTTATGGCTGTCGGTCACATCCTGCAAATAATACATTTTTCCGCGCAATGTCCGGTTCTGAAAAATATCCCGCTCCGTCACCTTATAGACATTACTATCTACGTGCATCATCTTACCCTTGACACAATATTTGCGAATCTCTTCTACCGCCACGGTATATTCCTTCTCGTTTAACTGCGGAAACAAACGTAATGCAAGCGCATTGGCATATACAAACTGCCCCTGTTTTCCCAATACAACCAAACCGTCCGCCAAATTTTCCGCTACGTAATTCTTTGCAAGATTCACCGTATCAAAAAAATCATACCGGAAAATAGAAACCATTAATATAATACCGGACCAAATATAACTTACCGCCGTGGCATCATAGCCCATGGTAACTCCCGACAAATACAATACCAGCCCGAGAACCGGCAAAAGTACAATCATGGAAAGATATGCTATCTTGTTCCGTTCTTCCCTCTCCGACCTCCGGTAACGATACAGACAAACGCCCAACATCAATACCGCATAACAAAGAATCAGCGTCATATATAATACATAAATCACACCATAACCGCTGACCAGATGCGGAAAAAGACCGTTCCGGGCAAACTCGATATCGGAATAAAACAACTCATGATGCTCACAGGTCATAACAATGACCAGCACTGCCGTATGTACTACCGTTAACAGGCCGACAAAAGACTTTGACACCTTTATCCTGCAATAATCCAGAACAAAAAACAGGGCCAACGGAGGGATATACACCTTTCCCACATAACTGAGCTTCGTTGCCGTCAACGCAGCTTCCAATGTGGTCGCGGTTATTTCAAACAAGTATCCCACGCCATTTACCAGCATCGCCAACGCCAAAAACAGCATAAAGGACTGCGGTCTGGAGGGCCACTGTTGCAACAGATACATCAAACCGAGCATCGTTATTATAATTCCGACATATTGTATTGCTACACAAATCTCATACATACATTTCTCTTCCTATTTTCTATAAAATCCGGCAACCTCAGAAAACCTGCCGTACAACGCACTTTGATTATTTAACTCCTTTACGCCGTCCGTCATACGCCTTACAGAGCTTTCCAGCTTTCCCATATACTCGTCACTTCCGATACTT
>JAFTPY010000153.1 GCA_017463035.1 Lachnospiraceae bacterium | reverse complement strand
GCTTCCTGAAGTATTATTGCCGGCCACAACGGCACTGGGAACGGCCCGGAGTGACGGACGTTTGCAGGGGCTGTTGCACGGTGCCAATGTTATTATGCCGAATCTTTCTCCTGCAAGGGTAAGAGCGAAGTATGCGCTGTATGATAACAAAGTCCACAGCGGTAATGAGGCGGCGGAGCATTTGGAAGCTTTGCGAGTCGAACTTGCAAAAGAAAACTTTACAGTGGCAATTTCCCGCGGTGACGCACCCGGGTTTGCAAAATAAATTATTTTACTAACGGGGAAGAATATCTGACCCGAAAGAAAGGACAAAAGAATATGTACAACAAAGCATCACTTCGCGCGGAAGAGTTTATTTCCCATGAGGAAATCACCGCAACCCTTGCCTACGCCGAGGAGAACAAGGAGAATTTCGCCCTGATTGACGAAATCCTTGCGAAAGCAGAGCAGTGTAAGGGGCTTGACCACAGGGAGGCCTCGGTGCTTCTTGCCTGTGAGGAACCGACCAGAGTAGCCAGAATGTATACCATGGCGGAGGAACTGAAAAAGAAGTTCTACGGCAACCGTATTGTTATGTTTGCCCCGCTGTATCTTTCCAACTACTGCATCAACGGCTGTGTGTATTGCCCGTACCACATGAAGAACAAGCACATTGCCCGTAAGAAGCTGACCCAGGAGGAGATTGTACGGGAAGTTACGGCGCTGCAGGATATGGGACATAAGCGTCTTGCACTGGAGGCCGGCGAGGACCCGGTAAATAACCCGATTGAGTACATTTTGGAGTGTATTGATACCATTTACAGTATCAAGCACAAAAACGGTGCTATTCGCCGTGTAAACGTGAATATCGCGGCAACTACGGTGGAGAATTACCGGAAGCTACAGGATGCGGGTATCGGCACCTATATTTTGTTCCAGGAAACCTATCATAAGGAAAGCTACGAGCAGTTGCATCCGACGGGGCCGAAGCACGATTATGCGTACCATACGGAGGCTATGGACCGTGCCATGGAGGGCGGCATTGATGACGTAGGCTTAGGCGTATTGTTCGGTTTGGAGCTCTATAAGTATGAGTTTGCCGGACTTTTGATGCATGCGGAGCATTTGGAGGCGGTACACGGCGTTGGACCGCACACCATCAGCGTGCCGCGCATTAAGCGTGCGGATGATATTGACCCGACGGTGTTTGATAACGGCATCAGCGATGAGATTTTTGCAAAGCTTTGTGCGTTGATTCGTATTTCCGTACCGTATACTGGTATGATTATTTCCACCAGAGAGAGCAAGGAAGTCCGCGAAAAGGTCATTCGTCTCGGCGTATCCCAGATCAGCGGTGCGTCCAGAACCAGTGTGGGCGGTTACTGCGAGCCGGAGCCGGAAGACGAAAACTCCGAGCAATTTGACGTCAGCGATAAGCGTACCTTGGACGAGGTGGTTCGTTGGCTGATGGAGTTTGGCTATATTCCGTCCTTCTGTACCGCATGCTACCGTGAGGGCAGAACCGGTGACCGTTTTATGAGCCTGTGTAAGAGCGGTCAGATTCAGAACTGCTGTCATCCGAATGCGCTGATGACTTTAAAGGAGTATCTGATGGATTATGCGTCCGAGGAGACAAAGAAAATCGGCGAAGCCTTAATTCAGGCGGAGCTTAACAATATTCCGAAGGAAAAGGTAAGAGAGGTCTGCGAGGACCATTTAAAGAAGATTGAAGAGGGAATCCGGGATTTCCGGTTCTAAGGAAGCACAGCAGTGCTTCCTTAGAAGCCTCCGGCGGATCGCACGAATTTGCAGAGGAAATTGCAACTTCGTTGCGCAAATTCGGCGGGGAAACGCTTTAATCAGCGTTTCCATAGGATGTAATGTCAGATGTGCTTTTAAGGAGGAACTATGGGAATGAATCAAACACCTGCGGCCGAGCGGGTACATATTGCATTCTTCGGCAGACGGAATGTCGGGAAATCCAGCCTCATCAACGCTGTCACGGGACAGGAGCTTTCTGTGGTGTCCGATGTAAAGGGGACTACGACGGATCCGGTGTATAAGACCATGGAGCTGCTTCCTGTCGGTCCGGTGGTGATTATCGATACGCCGGGCTATGATGATGAGGGAGATTTGGGGGAGCTTCGTATAAAGAAGACCCGCCAGGTATTAAATCGTACCGATTGCGGTATTTTAGTAGTGGATGCTACGGTTGGTATGGGAGAGTGTGAAAAAGCGCTGATTGCTTTATTTGAGGAGCGGAAGACACCGTATCTGGTGGTGTGGAATAAGACGGATGTTAGTTCTAAGGCGGATTTTAGACAGGAGTTTGACGTATCCGGGAAGTGTCCGGCATGTGCCGGAACGATATCGGGACGAGAGGATGCAGAGGCAGACGGAGAAGCTCAGCCGCCCCTGTTTGTCAGTGCTCAAACAGGGGTCGGAATTCACGAATTAAAGGAGCGCATCGGTGTGTTGCTTCATACCGAAGAAGAAAAGCGCAGACTTATTGGAGATAAGATACAGCCGGGTGATGTAGCGGTGCTGGTGGTGCCCATTGACGAGGCGGCACCGAAGGGGAGACTGATTTTACCGCAGCAGCAGACTATCCGCGATATTCTGGATGCAGAGGGAATGCCTCTTGTGGTAAAGGATACCGGTTTGACGGAGGCGTTTTCCGTACTCACGGGAAATCCCGCGATGGTCATTACCGACAGTCAGGTATTCGGAAAGGTAGCAAAGCAGGTGCCGGCAGAGGTGCCGCTAACGTCCTTTTCCATCCTGATGGCGCGGTACAAAGGGTTCTTGTCTACGGCTGTAGAAGGAGTGCGGACGCTGGAAAACCTGCAAGACGGAGACAAGATATTGATTTCCGAGGGTTGCACCCATCACCGGCAGTGCGGAGATATTGGAAATCCACCAGTGTACCGTCTTTTCCCACCAGAACCAGATCCGTACTGGTGGAACCGATGTCAATCCCCAGTGCGCAGCCGTCAGCAGGAATCGTACCGGAGACCTTCGGATCATGGAGTTGTAGATCAGGAGAGATCTTCAAAGCGGGGAGCGTGTTGGCCTGTTTGGCTTCCTCGCTGCGGCTGACAGCGTCAAGCAAAGTGGCAGTTTCCGTCACT
>JAFTPY010000152.1 GCA_017463035.1 Lachnospiraceae bacterium | reverse complement strand
TATTGCATTGGCAACGGTAGCGGGACAAATGCCCCATGTTCGAAACGTGGATGCGTTTTATGAGGACGGTGCGTTTTATGTCCTTACCTACGGATTATCCAACAAGATGAAACAGATAGAAGATAATCCGATTGTGGCACTTGCCGGAGAATGGTTTACCGGTCACGGAAAAGCGGTGAATCTGGGATACTTCGGAAAAGAAGAGAACGCACATATTGCAGGGAGGATGCGAGAGGTGTTTTCTGCATGGATTGATAACGGACACAATGATTTCAGCGATGTGAATACTTGTATTCTGCGGATTGAACTGACGGATGGTGTGCTGTATGCAGCAGGGAAGCGGTATGAGTTTTAAGAGCCGGATAAAGCAATATGAAACATGAATCTATGTAAGAATGCCTTTTCTGAATCAAGTCATGGGACTTGTTTGGAAAAGGCTTTTTGCTGAGTAAAAATATATGCCGGGCGTTGGGGGAATAAAAACTCTTATCTCAGCAACGGCTGTATCTGCTCTCCGTTCGCCGCTTTTGACGCGGATACCGGTACCAGTGCCATATCGGCAACCAGGGAGTTCGGTTTGCCGGAGCAGTCGTCCTGACGGAACGGAACAAAGTAGTAGTTCCTGGTGTTTAAAAGCTTGCCGATGTTGGCGGCGTTGCCGGTAAGGCCGTCGTTGGTGGAGATGGCAAGGAGCACCGGGCGGTTGTTGCGAAGGTGTGCTTTTACCGCCATGGTGACCGGGGTGTCGGTGATGGCGTTTGCCAGCTTTGCAATGGTATTCCCGGTACACGGAGCTACGATAATAAGGTCAAAGAGCTTTTTCGGACCGATGGGCTCCGCCCCCGGAATGGTGTCGATGACAGTGTTGCCGGTGATGGCTTCCACATCGTTGCGGAAGTCCTCGGCTTTATAGAAACGGCTGTTAATCTGTGCCGTAGAAAAAGAAAAAATCGGGGTTACAATCGCCCCGAGGCGAACCAGTTCTTTGATTGGGTCTAATATCTTCGAAAAGGTGCAAAAGGATCCGGTAACGGCAAATCCGATGCGCATTCCTTTTAAATTTTCCATAAGACTACTCCTTTTTGATTTGTTCTATGATTTCGTTGAATATCAGCTTTGCGGCAGACTCCGGGGAAAAGCGGGACGGAAGGGCTCCTGCGGGCAGGATGCGTAAGCCTTCGATGTGCCCGGTAAGGCAGGGAATGCTGGCAAGCTCGATTAACAGTGACGGTGCTTCCTTGCAGGAAACCGGCAAACGGTCTAATACGGGCACCGGGATTGTATTGATTACAATGGCACCGTCAAGAACCGAAAGCTCTGTAAGCTTTTTCACGGAATAGCCCTTCTGTACGGCAGCAGACAGTTCTTCCGGGTTCTCGGTATATACCGTAACCGCAGCCCTCAGGGCGGCAAACAAGCGGGCACATTCTTTTCCCAGAAAACCGTAGCCCAGAATATAAACCGGTGTTTCACACAACGCGGTCTTGGTTTCTTGTATGGCAAGTGCAACGGCCCCTTCCGCAGTATATACGGAATTTTTTACACGAAAGGCGTCACTTTGCCTGATTTTTCGGTAGCCTGCGGTTTGCAGAGCAGCGGTTTCCGACGGAATACCGCCCCATATGAGACAATTATTGTTTATGACATCGGTGTGTGCCGTATAGCTTTCTTTCGGAGATAAAATAAGAAGGTCTGCGGGAGTCTGCAGGGTATGGCCTGCCTGTTGCAGGCGGGCGGTCAGAATAGCATGCCGACAGTCTTCTCCGTAAATCAGAAAATTCATAGGCGACTCCTTTGTTTTTTTATACCACAGTGTATTCGCAAAAAACGGTTTGGTGTTTGCACGAAAGAAAAACTTACGGAATAAAATACAGGGAACGATATTTGATTGGAGCTATTATGGGACAATGTTATTTTTCGGGCAGTAACAGCGGAGAAGGATTTCATAACTATTTTGACGGAGTGGTGCCGGCGTGGGCACACTTAACCCGGTATTTTATGATAAAAGGCGGTCCGGGTGTGGGAAAGAGTACCTTAATGAAACGGGTGGCGGCAAAGGCAGAGGAAGCGGGAGAAGAGGTGGAACGGTTCTATTGCTCCGGAGATCCGGACAGTCTGGACGCGGTCCGCTTGGTAAAACGTGGCATCGTGTTTGCGGATGCCACCTCGCCTCATACCATGGACCCGCAGTTTCCGGGAGCGGTGGAGGAAATTGTGAATCTGGGAGAGCAGATTGACCGGAACCGGATTGTCAAATACCGGGATGAGGTAGAAGCCCTGACCCGGAAAAATAAGCTGGGCTACCGCAGGGGATATGCGTTTCTACGGGCCGCAAAGGCATTGGAGGAGGAACGATACAGAGAAATTGCGGAGTGTGTAGATAGGGAGAAAATCGCAAAGCAGGCAAAGGAGATCGCAGAACGTATCGGAACAAGAGAAGAAAGACAGAGCAGACGTTTGTTTTTGGATGCGCTCAGTTGCAAGGGCAGAGTCAGCTTTACTAAGGAGCACTGTGAGGGGAACCGGGTGTACCGGGTGCTGGGCGAGGGAAAGGATGTGGTAACGGATTTGCTTTCTAAGGCAATACAGAATGATAGGAAGGAGTTGTTTTGCAGTCCCCTTTGTCCGCAGTATGTGAATCATATGTTGCTTCGTGAACAGGAGCTTTTCCTGACTACAGCCGGCGGAAACGACGGAACACTGCTTACGACAAAAGAGTTTATGAAACGGGATTGCCACAGGATTACAGAGCATTACGGAAGCGAGGCACGGCGTCTGGAAGAGGCGGCTATGTTGTGCTTTGAAGAGTGTAAACAGGTTCATGACGCCTTGGAGGGGATTTATAGGGAGTGCGTGGATTTTTCTGCGGTTACCGAGCGGACGGAGCGTATACTTGATTTGCTGTGGGAGTTATAGACAGAAAAGCCGGTGACTTTATCGGGGTACGGAAGTAAGCGACAAATAAGAAACAGCACGGTATAGAAAAGGAAGAAAAAGGCATACTAAGGAAAAAGACCGAAACTACGAACCGGAGGCTGTTATGAAGAAGTTATGCTTTTTTGATGCGAAACCCTATGACAAGATTTATTTCGACCCTTTTGCCAAGGAATACAATTTTGAAATTTTGTATTGTGATTCGAAGCTCAATGAGCGAAGTGTGGTGTTTGCACAGGGCTGCGATGCGGTGGTGGCTTTTGTCAACGACAGGGTAAATGGGGCGGTAATACAGGCTTTGTTCGAGATGGGGATTTCCATTGTGGCACTGCGTTGTGCCGGATATAACAATGTGGACTTCAAGGAAGCTTACGGTAAGGTGCACATTGTGAGAGTACCTGCCTATTCCCCGTATGCGGTGGCGGAGTTTACCATGGGAATGTTTCTTTCTCTCAACCGGAAGCTTTACCGTGCCTACAATCGTATCAGAGAGTATAATTTCAGCTTAATCGGCCTCCTTGGTACGGATTTTCACGGAAAGACCATGGGCGTGGTAGGCACCGGAAAAATCGGTCAGGTGTTTATCGATATTTGTCTGGGCTTCGGTATGAAGGTGCTGGCCTATGATCCGTATCCGAGGGAACGGGTGGGGGTGCGATATGTGACCTTTGAAGAACTTTGCCGGCATTCCGATATGATATCCCTGCATTGTCCGTTAACGAAGGAGTCGTATCATCTGGTGGATGAGAAAGCGATAAGTACCATGAAGGACGGCGTTATGTTAGTAAATACCTCCCGTGGTGCGTTAATCGATTCCACGGCATTAATCGAAGGACTGAAGGAGGGAAAAATCGGTGCTGCGGGGCTGGATGTGTATGAGGAAGAAGGAGATTATTTTTATGAGGATTATTCCGGTGCGGTAATGCCGGACGATGAACTGGCACGAATTATTTCTATGCCAAATGTACTTCTGACGTCCCATCAGGCGTTTTTGACGAGAGAAGCCTTAAAGAACATTGCGGAGACCACGATGGAGAACTTAAGGCAATATTTTTCCGGGGAAGCCATGCCGAATGAAATCTGCTATCGGTGCGCAAAGGAAGGAAGCTGTAAAAGAGAGCATAAGGAGAGGTGTTTTTAGGAGCGTGTCAGGCTATATTCAAGCATACTCTCTGTTTTGGAAAACTCCGGGCTGCGGGAGGAAAAGAGAACCGAGGCGGCCCGGAATTTTATTTTTTATTTAAAGGGAAGGAATTGGGATGACAGAACTACTTGCGTTTCTTTGAATAATATACTATAATAGTACCGATTGTAGTTTGTCATAACGGTTTAGGGACCGTGTTTAGGGAAGGTGATATTGATAATGGCAAAAAAGGAACAGGGAACCAGGGAGCTTTATATTTTATTATTACGTACAACATCTTTACTCTCCAGAGTAATACATATAGCAACAAGAGAGCCGTATACGCATGTGTCCATCGGATTTTCCGGTGACTGTACGCAATTTTACAGCTTTGCGAGACGATATACCAGATTGCCGCTTCCGGCAGGCTTTGTACATGAGAGTATCGAGTCGGGTATGATGGCAAAGTGTAAGAATGCGCCGTGTGCGCTGTATCGGTTGGAGGTTCCGGAGCAGTCTTACCGGGCTATCCGCAGAAAGTTTAAAAAGATGCTTCCGGTGCAGAAGCGTTTTCAGTACAGTGTATTAGGTACGTTTTTATGCTTTTTCGGGATTCCGTACAAGCGTCGGAACAAGTACTTTTGTTCCCAGTTCGTAGCGGAGACGTTAAACGAGGTAGGGATTATGGAGCTGACCAAGTGTCCGGAGTTGTATCATCCGGTAGATTTTTTAAGTCTTCCGGAGATGAAGCTTTGTTACGAAGGAACCTTGGGAGGATTGGCACAGAAGAGATTTGCTTTGTCGTGTTAGCTTGGGGGTAGGGAGAACATATATGAGGGAATAAATCATTTATGGATACCGGAGCGGCAAGGGATACCGAAGCCGCTCTTTTTATATCGTTATACTTTGCCTGAGTAAACGGGAAAAGTATAACGGAGGAATCAAGAAAGGAAGGGAGCAAAGTATGAAATTTACGATTGAGCATTTGGAAAAGAGTTTTGAGAAAAAGCAGGTATTGAAGGATATCGATTTTTCTTTTGAAGAGGGAAAAATCTACGGCCTTTTGGGACGAAACGGTGCGGGAAAAACCACGTTGTTTAACTGTATCAACGGAGATATTAAAACGGACAGCGGTAGGTTTTTTCTGAAGACGGAGACCGGTGAGTGCAAGGTTATGCCGGAGGATATCGGATATGTTCTTTCTACGCCGACGGTTCCGGAGTTTTTGACCGGTCGGGAGTTTTTGAAGTTTTTTCTGGATATTCATGAGGACAGGATTGCGGAAAAGAAAACGCTGGATGAATATTTTGACTATGTCAGTATCGATCCGGAGGATCGGGACAAGCTGTTAAAGGATTATTCCCACGGTATGAAGAATAAGATGCAGATGCTGATTAATATGATTGCACGACCGAAGGTATTGCTTTTGGATGAACCGTTAACCTCTTTGGATGTGGTCGTGGCGGAGGAGATGAAGCAGTTGCTTCGTTCGTTAAAGAATGACTGTATTACGATTTTTTCCACCCATATCATGGATTTGGCACTGGATTTGTGCGATGAAATCGTACTGTTAAACCACGGAGTACTGGAGGTTGTGGATAAAGCGAATCTGGACAGCAGGGAATTTAAGGAGAAAATTATTGCGGCATTGCGGGAGGACGGAAATGAGTAAGATACTGAGACTTTCGTTTTCTTTAAAAAATACGTATCGCGTGAATAGCATTATATATTCTCTGAAGCAAATTCCGCTCATTAAGAAGCTGATTCCGGGAAAGGCCTATCAGTCCCGCGGATTAAAGATATTTGCCAATGTGTTGTTCTGGATTTGGGAGGTGCTTTCCGCTTTTTTGGGAAAGTTATTATATTTCCTTTTCATGTTTGCGTTACCCCTTGGGTGGTATAAGCTGCAGGGGGATGCAGAACCGTCTGCATTTTTGCATCTGCTGATTATGCTGTCTGCAATCGGTGCCTTTGCAAATACTTATATGTTTAATCCTACAAAGGATAAGTATTATGCCATGATTTTGTTGGGCATAGATGCGAAGGGATATACGTTGGTCAATTATTTTTACGAGATTGTGCGGCTTCTTCTGGGCTTTTCGGTGTTCGGTATTATATTCGGACGTTCGGCAGGACTGAATATGTGGGAATGTATTTTGATTCCTCTTTTTGTGGCAGGAGTGAAGCTGATTTACGCTGCTGCGGAACTGCGCCTATACGAGATGAATAAGAAGGTAACCAGTGAAAATTCTCTCGGTGTGGTGCGCTGGGCATTGATGGGTGTGTTATTGTTAGTCGGATACGGATTGCCTGCTCTCGGGCTTATGCTTCCGCGCACGGTCAGTGTAGGTGTGATGTGTGTGGTGATTTTTGCGGGAATTCTGTCTTTGGGGAAGATTTTTACGTTTTCCGGGTATCATGCCATGTACAAGGAGATTTTGTTCGGTGCGATGGTATTTCTGGACCCGAACGTGCAAAAGGATATTCAGAGAAAGCATGACCAAAAGAACATCAGTGTCGATGCGGACATTTTCAGTAACAAAAAGGGTTTTGAGTATTTAAACGAGTTGTTTGTGAAACGTCACCGTAAGATTCTCTGGAAGTCCGCAAAGCGGATAGCACTGGTTGCGGCAATTATTTTTGCGGGGTTGGTGGTATTGGTTATGGCAATGCCGGAGGAAAAAGCGGAAGTCAATGAGTTGGTTATGACGTTTTTACCGTACTTCGTGTTTATTATGTATGTGATGAACCGGGGAACAGGCTTTACGAGAGCTTTGTTTGTCAATTGTGACCACAGTTTGTTGACCTACTCCTTTTACAAGCAACCGAAGATGATTTTAAAACTGTTCCGCATCCGGCTTTGGGAGATTATTAAAGTAAACCTTTTGCCGGCGGGTGTTGTGGGCGGCGGACTGGCGCTTTTGTTGTTTGCCTCCGGCGGAACGGACAATCCGTTCAATTATGTGATTATTATCGTTTCCGTTGTGTGCATGAGCATCTTTTTCTCGGTACATTATCTGACATTGTATTATATGTTACAGCCCTATAATGCGGGAACCGAGATGAAAAGCGGAACCTATCAGCTAATTATGATGGCGACATATGTGGTTTGTTATGCCATGATATATTTGCGTTTACCGACCTTTGTGTTCGGACTTTGTACCATTGTGTTTTGTATTTTGTATTCGGTGGCGGCTTGCCTTTTGGTCTATAAGGTGGCACCGAAGACATTCCGTATTCGTTCTTAAGAAAATAAGGAAATCCGCCGATATTATATATGGGCGGATTTTTCTTTTCGGAAATATCATAAGTCCCGGTCGACACGGAGGTTGACGATGGGTTGTTTGTCGTGAATAAGAAAGGATGTGGATTTCATGATTATTAGCAGTAGTGCGATTTCTATGAGTTCGGAGCGGTCCTATCAGAAGGTGGAGAGCTCCGTATCAATGTCTGTGACATCAAAGGCAGAGGATGCTATCAAGCTTGACATTTCGGATAAATCCAGAGGGCTGTTGAGACAATTGAATGAAGGTGCCATCGAACAGGAAAAGACAAAGCGGGAGGAAGAAGCGGCGAAGCGGCAGAAGCAGCAAAAGTCCATGATGGATTTGGCAGAGCGGCTGAAGCGGAACGAGAATCAGGCGAATAAGCCGGTGCAGACCCAGGAGGATTTGGAACTTCGTCTGTTACGAAAGCTGTTGGAAAACCTTAGGAATAGAGAGAAGGACGATAAGCACGTGAAAAAAACGGAGGAGCGGCTGGAAGCCTTTGAAAATCGTAAGGCGCAGTCCGTGAGTCTGCAGCTAAATCTCGGACAAAGTATGGGAAGTCTATCAATTTCCGGCGGCGCCTCCGGCGGTGCGGCACCGGTAAGAAGCGGAGGCGGCGGACAGACATGGACGGTGCAGACGGTGACGTCCAGCTTCTTTTCGGAGCAGGAGGTGACTGAGTTTTCTTCGGTAGGAAAGGTATGTACCGCAGACGGCAGAGAGCTGAATTTCGGTGTCAGCATCGAAATGTCCCGGTCCTTTGTACAGGAAACCGAGTGTTATACGGAGCAGAATTACACGGTGATGGACCCGTTGGTCCTGAATCTGGATACGAATATCGCGCAGGTAAAGGACATGAAGTTCTATTTTGATCTGGATGCCGACGGTACGGAAGAGGAAATTTCGGAGCTGGGAGCCGGCAGCGGATATCTGGCTCTGGATAAAAACGAGGACGGTACGATTAACGACGGAAGTGAATTGTTCGGAACAAAGAGCGGTGACGGCTTTGCGGATCTGGCGGCTTACGACGGGGACGGAAACGGCTGGATTGACGAAGCGGATGAGGTGTTTTCGAAGCTTAAAATCTGGACGAAGGATGAAAACGGAGAAAATCTGTTGCTGAATCTGAAGGAGGCGGACGTGGGAGCGATTTACCTCGGAAATGCGAATACACAGTTCTCTTTGAACAACGCAGAGACCAACGAGACCAATGCTATAGTCCGGAAGACAGGTGTGTTCCTTAAGGAAAGCGGAACAGTGGGAACGGTGCAGCATGTGGATTTGGTATTGTAAGGAAATGAAATCGGCTCAAAAATAGTTTGAAAACATTATCGGTACGGTTGCAAAAAAAAATCATTGTGATATACTGGAATTGTAGGCAGAAATTACCTGTAATACAGAAGAAATCAGAGGGGATGCATATGGAAGAAAACAAGCAAAGCAATACATTAAAAACAGTTTTGTTAATCTTCGGTATTATTTTCAGTGTGATTTTGGTACCGGGATTGATTTTGGGAATACCGGTAGGCGGTGCTGCCGTGGCGTTGTCTCAATCGGTCTCACAGGAAGGAATTGAGCGAATTGTAAAGGAAGCAAAGCTTTCGGACAAGGCGTATCAGCTTGTTATGGACGAAGTATTAAAGGAAACGCAGAATGATGATACGTTAAACACAGATTTCTTTGAAGGAATGCTGCGTGAATGTATTACTGTGGAGACGGTTGATGAAATTGTAATCGCATTTATCGATTGCATGTATAACGGAACAGAACCGCAGATAAAGTTTGACAATGTGCTGGAAGGCTTCCGGAACGGAATCGAAGATATTTCCGAAAACGGGTTTGAAGATTTTTATTCCGCATGTTTTGAAGGAGCCGAATCGAAGTATTTCTCCGATGTGTTTTTACAGTCTTCAAAGGATACGATTGAGCAGGAGATTTTAAGTAAGTATTCTGCTTACGGTGTGAGCTCTCTGGAAGAATTGGAGACAGCGTATGATGTACAGTTCGGTGCGGGAGCATATGCAAAGCTTTTTGATGAGGAAATCGCTGAGTTTGAGCGCGGCTGGAAT
>JAFTPY010000151.1 GCA_017463035.1 Lachnospiraceae bacterium | reverse complement strand
CACTGACCTTCGTTTACGGCAATAATGGAACTGTTAGAGATGATATTATCCGTGCCCTTCTTATTGGAGGACTTGCCGGAAATCTTCTTCTCGCCCTTTACCATTAAGACATCATCTTCCATACGGTCACAGTAGAAAAACTCCCGCCAGGTATCTGCGAATACATTTTGTACCGCATTCTTTGCTGCTTCAATTAATCCCATATTAACTCCTTCCTCCCGCCATGCGGGGTTCCCTTTTCCTTTGCGCTTTTATGCTACTCTATATCATGTACTACTCGTACATCGGATACTTTTTCGTAATAGACTCAACAATAGCTCTTGCCTCATCGGTTGCTTCCTTCTTGTCGATGGTCAGAGCGATTGCCTTTGCTACCTGTGCCATATCCTCAGCATTTAAGCCGCGGGTGGTAGCTGCCGCCGTACCGAGACGAATACCGCTGGTAACAAACGGGGATGCCGGATCGTTCGGAATGGAGTTCTTGTTACAGGTAATGTTCACTGCATCAAGAAGCTTCTCTGCTTCCTTACCGGTTACGTTTTTGCTCTGAAGGTCAACTAACATTAAGTGGTTGTCGGTACCGCCGGATACAAGATTGAAGCCCTCAGAAATCAAGCCCTTTGCCAAAGCCTGTGCATTGGTAACGATGTTCTGTGCATATACCTTGAACTCCGGAGACAATGCTTCCTTGAAGCAAACAGCCTTTGCAGCGATTACGTGCATCAGCGGTCCGCCCTGAATGCCCGGGAATACACACTTGTTTAACTTATGCTCCTCTGCAAACTCTGCGGAAGAGAGAATCATACCGCCACGCGGTCCTCTTAAAGTCTTGTGGGTAGTAGTGGTGGTAACGTGAGCATACGGAATCGGGCTCTCGTGTACGCCACCGGCAATCAGACCTGCGATGTGTGCCATATCTACCATCAAATATGCACCAACCTCATCCGCAATTTCACGGAATCTCTTGAAATCAATCTTTCTTGCATATGCGGAAGCACCAGCAATAATCATCTTCGGCTTTGCTTCCTTTGCAATGCGAAGTACTTCGTCATAATCAATGAAACCGTCATCGTTTACACCGTACGGTACGATGTTGAAGTAGGAACCGGAGAAGTTTACCGGGCTCCCGTGTGAAAGATGACCGCCGTGGGCAAGGTTCATACCGAGAACGGTATCACCCGGCTGCAACAATGCAAAGAACACTGCCATATTTGCCTGTGCACCGGAATGCGGCTGTACGTTTGCGTAAGTACATCCGTAAAGCTCCTTTGCACGCTCGATTGCTAAATTCTCCACGATATCTACGCACTCACATCCGCCGTAGTAACGCTTTCCCGGATACCCTTCCGCATACTTGTTGGTTAACGGGCTACCCATTGCTGCCATAACAGCCTTGCTGACAAAGTTCTCGGATGCAATCAGCTCAATATTTTTTCTCTGACGACCGAGTTCTAAGTCCATTGCCTTTGCTACATCCGCATCGGCTCTCATTACTTCTTCAAAAGAATACATGACTTTTCCTTCCCTTCGTTTATTTAAAATTTATAGTTTTCACCAAGAAATACCAGTGCAAACATTCCGCTTCCCACATGAGAACCGATAATCGGTCCCACGTTGCTGATAATAACGTCTTTGACAAGACCTTCGTCCAACAACTGTTCCTTTAGCTGTTCCGCAATTTCCGGAACATCCGCATGTCCTATCATTACAGTCTGATTTGCTGTATCGATACCGTCATTTATCAAACGTTCCTTCAGATACTCCATACCCTTTTTGGTCCCGCGTACCTTAGCTACTACCGTAAGCTTTCCTTCCCTGTCCACGGAGAGCACAGGCTTAATCTTAAGTGCGGTACCGACTGCCGCCTCAAAGCCGCTCAGGCGTCCGCCACGCTTTAAATGCAGCAAATCGTCTACGGAAAACCAGTGACACACATTCGTACGATTCTCCTTTACAAACGTTGTAACCTCATCAAAGGACTTTCCTTCCTTCCGCAGCTTTCCTGCCAGATATACCAGGTATCCTTCGCCTATGGAAGCACACAAAGAATCGATACACTCGATTCTGCGCTCGGGATACTGCTCTCTCAAATCCTCTGCAATCAGACATGCAGAATTATAAGTGCCGCTCAGGCCGGAAGAAAAAGCAATATACAATATATCCTTTCCCTGTTTTAAATACGCTTCGAATATCTCCTTAAAAACAATCGGAGTAATCTGGCTGGTTACGGATTCCTCTCCCGCGCTGATCTTTGTATAAAAATCCTTACAGGACAATTCTTTCTCGTCCGGATGGTACAAATAATCCAGTTCACCGACTCTGACGCTCATGGGAATCACATGAATACCGTATTCCTCAATAACGCTTTGCGGCATATCACCGGTTGCACCGCTCACAATTGCATAACTGTCGTTCATTCCTACCTCCATTATTGTTCGGGGGATTTTATTCATACTTAAACAGTATAACACAGTAACGCGTAAAATACAAGTATACCGACTTATTTTTACAAGTGCCCTTTATAAATCCCTTCACTTTTCTAATAAGAACGAATGGTATCGCTTCCGTCATCCCCGGTATTTTTGATTTCACGGACTTCCACATAATATCCGCCGTCGCCCATCGGAACAAGTACACGTTCTCCTACTTTCTTTCCGTATACGGCTTTCCCTAACGGAGACTCGATGCTAATCATATTTTTTAATGAATTCCCCCGAATGGATGTCACCAGGCGGAACTCCTCACATTCATCATCCTCTTCAAAATACAGTGTCACCGTATTGTTAAGTCCCACCTCATCCGCCGCAGACTCCTCGGAAATAATCTCCGCAGTCCGAAGCATCCGTTCCAAATAACGAATCCGGCTTTCATTTTTGTTTTTATCCTTTTTTGCCGCATGGTATTCGAAATTTTCACTTAAATCCCCATGGGCTCTGGCTTCCTTCACCGCCTCAAGAGCTTCCTTTCGCACCACCAGCTTTCTGTGCTCGATTTCAGCTTCAATCCGCTCTACATCTTTTTTCGTTAACTGCTCCCGCATATTGTCTTCTCTCCATTCTCTGCATTTTCCGTCCCCGTAAACGCTTTCCGGCATACTTTATACACACTACAAATCCACCTCATAAAAGAACGGCCGCTCCTTCAATGTCTCGTTCGGTGAATGAAGCGCCAGATACCGCTTCCCGTCCGGTCCCGTAAACAACATTCCGTGCCCGCCGTCCTTTGCAAACAAAAGTTCCTCCTCCGGCTTCCAGTCATCCGTAAACCTGCCGTTTTCCGGAGATGCCAGTGCCACACAGTATTGATTTCCTTCCGCAAAGCTTGACCAAATCATCCGAAGCCGTCCGTCCTTATCCCGGAACAAAAACGGCCCGTCCGTCACATAGATTTCACCCTTTCTCGGATGCCGGAAGCTTGCCACCGCAGGCAATGCATCGGTAGCCCGGAATAAAAGTCGCGGTTCTCCTACCGGTGCCTTTAAATCCTTTGTCAGTTCCACCGCACATACGGTACCGTCTCCGTCCGTATCCTCCCATTCATGACAAAATACCATGTAGGGGGTGCCGTCCGTATCCACATACAGCGTCCCGTCCAAAGATGCCCATTCCTTCGGAGTAATCGATCCCTCGCTGTAAGGCACAAATGGCCCCAACGGATGCTCTGCTCTCAAACAATGGGTACCTCTTCCCACACCATCCGTAAAGAAGGAGGCAAACATATAAAATGCGCCGTTATACGCATATACCTCCGGTGCCCAATAATTTCTATGAGGCTCGAAATTTTCGGGCTTATGAAACACCTCAAAAGGTCCTTCAAACTCCTCCAAATCCGTTCCGACATAGCAATCAAAGCCGTCCGCTTCTCCCCAGCAGGTAGCTCCTCTTGTGCCGTATAAGTAATAGTTCCCATCATACACCAGCACAAAGGGATCTCTGATATTAATCTCGTCTCTTTTCATAATAAACTCCGTCCGTTCATCTTCATTTCAAAATCACAGACTGCGCTGACCGTCTCTGCGGCCCTTGTCAGTCTATCTCCACAATACGACTGTACTCCCGTAACGGATAGGTTCCGTCATGGGCCTCTCCCGGAATCATCCTGGACATATCGCTTCCCGTAATCCGGACCACACCCGCTGTCCCCAGTAAGTCCGCTAATTCTGCCTTCTCCTCGGAGCCGCAAAGCAAGCCGCAGGTTTGCAGATGGCCTTTATGACACTTTATCTTCTCCACAATATACTGCCTCGGCAACCGTTTTATCCACACATTCCGGAACAAATAAGAAAGTTCCAATTCGCTGTCCTCTTTTATCACTACACTGACACCGTCCCCCTGCAATACCCGGCGTTCGTCGGATACCTCCAACGAATCCGTATACAGGCGAAGGGTATTCTTTCCCCGCATACCGATATCCGCTTTTCCGAGCTCCGCATTCGCCCGTTTCAACAGTTCAAACAAACGTTCCCCAAACCGCTCCTGTACCGCCCGGTCCTCCGTATCCAAAAAGATTCCCTGACATGAAGAACAAAGCAACTGATTGGTTTCGCAAATGTGCCTTGCCAAACCCTACAACGATTCTTCGCTTGCCTGCTCCGTTACATAGGCAAAGGAAAGCTTATGTCCCCATGGGATAATCTTCGTATTTACACCGGCAAGCTGT
>JAFTPY010000150.1 GCA_017463035.1 Lachnospiraceae bacterium | reverse complement strand
TTTGATTTTCGGTCTTTTAGACGGTGTGGTACTCCGTATCAGCTTAAGCTACATTCTTGGTATTGCCTTAGATCTCGGCCTGTTCGGCTTCTTCCTGGGTTACGGTCTGGCGGCCTACGGCACTTCCGTTCCGGGTATCATCTACTACCTGTCCGGCAAATGGAAGAATTACCGGATGCTGAAGTCAGAGTAGTCGGGTCGATGCAAGCAACACTGACGTCCGTTTCAAAATGCTTTTATCAAACAGAAAAGGCAGTTTGTCGTGTACTCACGACAGACTGCCTTTCTTTTATCGATACCCCTCTTTATTCCGCTACATCTATTCTGTTTCCGCAGCTTCCTTTTCTTCCGTTGCCTCTAAAATCGATTTTTTCGCCAACCCTCTTACCATGCTCATATGAAGCTCTGCCTCTCCGATGACCGGATGCTTTGCATAAACCTTTTCCATCTCCGCAAAAATCTTCTCTGCCGTAACCGGTTTCTTCTGCTTCGGCAACTTTTTCGGAAGCCTACCCTTTTTCGAACGAGCCAGCCAATCCACGGTTTCCCGCTCTTCGTCACTTAAAAACAGATAATATACATATTTCACCCTCAACACCGAAATATCCTTCACCTGCAAAAATACAGGCTGCAATACCGCATAATAGGCCGCAATTTCTTCCACCGGCGTCTCCTGCAACAAAAGCAAATACAACCGCTCCAGATCAAAGGTATTTGCAAAGGCCACCGGGAGTTTATCCATACCTGCCTCCAACTCCGTAAGACACGCCTCCGCTTTTTCCTCTTCCCCGAGAGCCCAGTGCCGATAAACCTTCATCAAACGAGGAAATGCGGTCAGTGAATTCACCGGTTGACCTTCTCCCACACAAAGCAACTCCTCCGGAATATCGGTAAGCATCGCACCATCGCTTAACATGGCATTGGTTTTAAGCTGTGCATAAAACGCCTTCTGATTCTCTCTTTCCTTTGCACATAACAAACAATTCTTTCCGTCATTCGGAATCCCTACACTCATAGGAAGCAAATTGGATATACCGAACAGTACTCCTGTAAAAATGAATACTCCCGCTGCCCATGCCGCTAACGGGCTATGAATGAAAAACAGCGGTACGGAAAGCGCACAAAATACCAGATTCAGTAATCCGCCGCCCAGATTATACCATACATACGGGTAGTCCCCGTCCTCTTTCCATTCCGGCGGATACATCAAGCACTGACCAAGCGTTCCCGGAACTTTGATTTTCTTCCGCATCAGCTTCCCGTCTTTTTTTATGATCGTAAAGGAAAGCACGCGGAAAGACAGGAAACGATACCCGGTAAGCAATCCGAAAATCAGATGTCCCCCCTCGTGAATTATGGTATGAAGCACCATGGTAACATAATAATACAGCAAAAATGCAAACAGATAAATGAAGGCAAAACTCTTCCCCACCTTAAACGGCGGTTCTATCGCCACCCGGAGCTTTCCGAAATCCTCAAGCATTGCAATTCCAAAACCAAGGATTGCTCCGATAATTACGGAAACAATAAAAACGACCATCATCACCCGGCTTCCCTTTTTCCGAAGCTTCTTCTTCTGTTCTGCCAGTTCCCGATACCGGACAAGCTGCTCCGGCGTAATACATTCCTTCACACTCATAGAAAAACCTCCCTTTTCCGTATGCATCGACATTTTTGACAAATTTGTATTCATCACTAATTATTTCTGCTCATACAATCTTTCTATTTTATCACTTACTAACCATGGACGCTCTTCTTCGACCTTCTCATACCATAATAAAGCCTCCGACAGATCATTGTTCTCTTCCCAGAAAAGGGCCGTTTTATATTGCGCCACTACATCTCCCTTCACTGCCGATTTTTGAAACCATGTTACAGCCTTCTTTTTCGACCTCTGCTATAATGAAGGTACTTTTTCCAGCTTCGTACAACCTTCAAACAGACCTTCACCCACTTCCATTACACTATCCGGTATCTCTATCCGCCACATGCGTTCACATCCTGCAAATGCCCTGTCTCCGATTGTCGTTACGCCCTCCGGAATATCCAAGTCCCACAGACTCTCACATCCTTTAAAGGCCTCATCTCCTATGATTTTTACAGTATCCGGTATCGTCACTTCTGCAAGATCTTCACATCCGCAAAAGGCCTGTCTTCCGATTTTTATTACGGGCATCCCCTCAATTTCTTCAGGAATAAACACCTCTTCGGACTCAGCCTCGCACCCAACAATAGTAATCGTCTTCCCATCGTCGGTGTACAATATATTTTCATACTTCTTTATCTCTTGCTCATGGTTGGAAGAAACCTCCGATATACTCTTTAACGCTCCTGCCTCTTGTACCCCCGTACAACCTTCAAAAGCCCCTTCTCCCACTCTAATTATGCTCTCCGGCAAAACAATTTCCTTTAAGCGTTCACAACCGCAAAAGGCCTCCTCACCGATTTCCGTTACTCCCTCCGGCAGATACACTCTTTCCAGATTTTCACAGCCTAAAAAAGTCCAATGTCCTATTTTCCGTACCCCTTCCGGAATCTCGATTTCCGTCAGTTTTTCACACCATGAAAAAGCCTCGTCTCCAATCTCAGTTACCGTCTCCGGTATCTCTGTTTTCTCCAGACTTTCACAGGACGAAAACACCCCGAAACCAATTTTTTGCAAGCCCACCGGCATTACCGCTTCTACTAAATCAGTACATCCCTTAAAGGACTCATCTCCGAGCTCCGTCACACCTTCCGGTATCTCTATTTTCTTCAGACTGGCGCAGAAACAAAACACTTCGGAACCAAGTTTACGCAAGCCTGCCGGCATTACCGCTTCTACTAAATCAGTACATCCCTTAAAGGACTCATCTCCGAGCTCCGTCACA
>JAFTPY010000149.1 GCA_017463035.1 Lachnospiraceae bacterium | reverse complement strand
GCAGATACGCCGGAACATCCATCGAAAAAATATCAATTCTGGAAACGTTAATGGAAATCGGCACCGGCTGATGTCCCGAATCCAGCCAGCTTCTGAGCCAGTGGCATACCTTATCCCAGATATAACGATCCAAATCCGCAATGAACCCGTTGTTTTCCAGAATCGGAATAAATGCCCCCGGCGAAATCATCCCCTTTGTACTGTGCTTCCAACGAACCAGGGACTCTCCTCCTACAATCTTACCGGTGGCAATATCACACTGAGGCTGCACATAAAATACAAACTCATCCTTCTTCAGGCCTTCCTGTACCTCTGCCAGAATGCGTATTTCCTCTTCTACCTTTTTTTCCATATCGTGATTATACTCACAAAGACGCACCTGATAATTCCCCACTACGTGTGCCATAGCAATGGTGGCCCGGTCATACATCATGCCCGCAGGCAGGGAAATATCATCCACCCGGTATAATCCGAAGGCAGGTAAAAAGCCCACCGTAGTATTAAACTTTGCGACCTCAGCCGTTACACCTTCACAAAGTTCATTAACATATTCTTCCTTGTAAGGCATAAATATACCGTAATTATCTCCCCCGAGATAACCGATCAAGCCGCCGCAACGCCTTCTGAACTCCTTCAAATACTCTGCAATTCCGATTAAAAGCTCATTCCCCTGAGCTCTGCCGTACAGCTTATTAAACACCCGGAAGTGTTCCACATCCACGGAAACCATACAATATGTGTTATTTTCAATCCGTTCCTTTAACTCGTCCACCCGTATAAAAAACGTATTTCCCGCATATAGACCGGTCAATACATCCAACTCAATATAGTCCTGCGTCTCCCGCTTTGTTTCCGTATCCATATGTCACCTCCTCTTATTAATTCGTCCCCCAATAATTATCAATCAATTTTATCCATTTTATTAATTTTACAATATTCTGTTTCGCATGTCAATGTGTTATCTTTCCTATTCCATTCTCCCCCTTTGTTTGCAAAGAACTAATACATATTCAGCTGCTATCGTCACGCAAAAAGAGCCGCAAATTCATATTTGCAGCCCTTTCTCCGTTTCTTTTTCTTATTTTTTCTTGGACGCTTCCTCTCTCTGACGGCAAATCTCCGTCCAGCTGGTACGCTTCGCCAGACGATCGCTCAAATCGGCAAGCGCCCCCGGAATATCGATATTCTGCGGGCAAATGGCCGTACACGCCCCGCAACCGATACACGCCGACGGACGCTCCTCCTCCCGCATAAACTCAATCCGCATGCCCGCATTCATGGACGGAGCGGTACGAAGCTCGTTGTAGGTATGCAAAAAGCCCGGAATATCCAGTCCCATCGGACAACCGTCACAGCAATACCGGCAACCGGTACACGGTACGATATCCTTCATTCCTTCCGCAATCTCAAGAAGCAGATTCCGCTCCTCCCCGGACAGCGGCTTTCTCTCCTCAAAGGTCGCCACATTGTCATGCATCTGTGCCTCGTCCGACATACCGCTCAGCACCATTTTCACATTCGGAAGCTCCTGCAAGAAACGGAAGCCCCAGGATGCCGTAGACACTTCCGGACGGTATTCTTTTAACTTCGCTTCCTCTGCTTCACCTAACTTTGCAAGCTTGCCGCCGCGAACCGGTTCCATGACCCATACCGGAATCCCCCGTTCGGTCAAAAGATCATACTTTCCTTTCGCATCCTGTAACGTCCAGTCCAGATAATTTAACTGAATCTGACAAAACTCCATATCCTCACCGCAAATATCAAGGAACTCCTTCAATCCCGCAACCTCCGCATGGGTACTGAAGCCCAAGTGCTTAATACGGCCCAGTCTCTTCTGCTCCTTAAAGTAATCGATAATGCCCCACTGCGGGTCAAGATACGTCTCCATGGACTTTTCGTACACATTATGTAACAAATAAAAGTCAAAATAATCTACACCGCACTTACGAAGCTGCTCTTCAAAAATCTCAGCCGGATTGTAGCCGGTGCTTAAAATCTGATGCCCCGGATACTTGTCCGCCAGATAATAGCTCTCTCTCGGATACTCGGACAAAATCCGCCCCATAACCCGCTCCGACTCTCCGTTGTGATACGGCCATGCGGTATCAAAATAGTTCACCCCATGCTCTATAGCATAGCGCGTCATTTCCTTTACCTGCGGCTCATCAATGCTACCATCGGCATTTACCGGCAGGCGCATGGCACCGAAGCCTAAAAGGGATAATTTTTTATCTTGAAAGGTAGTATAAATCATGACAATTCTCCTTTAATTTTCTTTCCTCTGTTTGTACATGTCACTCCGATTTCGTCTCATTAAAACGGATACTCTTTTCCTTCGTTTGTAATAAAACGCGGCCCCGTCCGATCCTCCCGCTTCTCTTCGAACAGCTTCCGCAAAATCTCTGCAGCTTCATAAGAAGATAACGGTGCCTTGTTATCCGGCCGTCCGTCGGTGCGAATCCACCCCGGATGTACACAGAACAAATTAATGGTATCGTCATTTTTAAATACATTGACAAGATTCATGGTACCCATATTTAAGGCCGCCTTTGCCATGCCGTAATCAATCAGATTGGTACGATAACAACGTCCGATACTTCCCGCTTCGGAAGAAATATTCATAACAAGGGCCGTCTTTTTACTCTTTGCCAGGAGCGGATAAAACGCCTTAATGACGCGCAGCGGACCTACCGCCGTCACATCTACCGTATGGGCGATGTAATCCAAATTTGCATCAAAGAAATCCTTGTCACAATCCGGCGATACCGTTACCGCGTTGTTAATCAGCAGGTCGATGTATTCAAAATGCTGCTCAACCTCCTTTGCAGCCGCACATACCGATTCCGTACTGCCGATATCCATCGTTATGATATACAAACGATTTCCATAGGTTTCCTTTAACGCAAGCAGTGCTTCCGATTCTTTCCGCACCGTAGCAATTACCGTATCTCCGCACTCCAAATAGCGAAGTACCATATTGTACCCTAACGCATAACTTCTTCCGGTTCCTGTTATCATCACAGTTTGCGCCATACACTACCTCCGTCTCGCTTTTCCGAATCTGTTTTCTTCATATCTTCATATTCTCATTATACAACGAGACGAAACATAACGCAATTCAATTTTACTCGATGTTCGTTTTTTTATTTAGTCTCCAACAGATTCCTCCGCTGACCGCACCGGCAAAGAGGATAATCAAAATATCCACCGGTGCCAACACAATCCCCGGAAGTCCGTCAAAAAGAAAACCTTTTCCGAACCGGTACAGATGCCCGCTTAGCAAAAACATCTCTCCGATATACATTGCAAATGTAACAAGAGCCCCAACCGCTGTCGGAATTCCCATCGAAACCGCTCTTTTCTTTCCAAGCAGGAAGGAACCGGTATAGATCCCTGCCGTTACTCCCAGCACGATGAAAAATAACGCCATCAAGACTGCCGACAAGGTCGAAACAATCAACTCACCGTCGCGAAAAAATGCAGTGAAACAGGCAAGAATACACAGATCCAGAAACAATACCGTACACACCGATTGCACCGCCAGTGCTTTCACCCTCGTCTTATTTCCGCTGCAGATTACCTGTCCGAAGCCGTACAGGCAATTGATTATCGCAATAATCAACAATACCGAAATCAAATAAAAGTGAATCTTAAAGGTAGGACTGTACTCCCCGATTAAAACATCAATTGCTTTCCACTGTCTGGACTCCACCTGCTGTGGCGATACATAACACATATACATTTGCCAGCTCTCCAGTGTAGTCACTACCGATGTGGTCACAATTACCTTACTTTCCAGTAATAACTCCGCCGCAAAAAACACACCGACGG
>JAFTPY010000148.1 GCA_017463035.1 Lachnospiraceae bacterium | reverse complement strand
CATCGCCGTAGTACAGCCTCTGCTAAACTCCTTCTTTTCCAAGGAACTGATTGACCGCATCGGCGGCGGTGCATCCTTTTCGGAGCTGACCCGGTTTACTGTAAGCTTTTTACTGCCTCTGGTTCTTTTGGAACTGTTACGGGGCTTTATCAATTCCAGATGCAGAGCCAGACAATACTATCCGACATCAATCTATCAGACGGAAATGGGACATATCTATCATTACGAAACCGACTTTGAAAACACAGAAAAACAGGAATACCGGAAAATTCACGAATATGCCTCCGGCGACTCCCGTCAGGGTAACTGTGCTTTAGAATTTCTTTGGCTGGATTTAAGCGATGCGTTCATCAACTTCCTCGGTATTTTTACATACGCATCCCTTCTTATCGTACTAAACCCGATTATCTTTGCCGTAGTTGCAGTGGTATCCGTACTGTCCTACTTTACCACCCGTTGGCAACCGGCCTATTTCGAAAAGAACAAGCACCACTGGGAAAAGGAAGTCCGTAAGAGAAATTACTTACGAGGGCTTTCCGAAAACTTCTCCATGGCAAAGGATATTAAGCTGTACAACTTAGAAGGCTGGCTTGACAAAATGATGCGGGACTACCAAAGCTACCTTATCATGTGGAATAAGCGTTGTACCCTTAGAGGACTGTTTGCTTCCGTTCTTGCAGGCCTTATGACCTTTATACAAAACAGTGTTGCCTACGCGGTATTAATCGGCCTGCTTCTGGCCGGAAAGATTACCGTGGGTGAATTTGTGTTTTACTTCGGTCTCACCGGCAGCATTGCAGGCTTTTTACAGGGTATCATTACCAGCGTTGCAAAACTGAATACCAGAGCTGAAAAAATAGCCTACTACCGCGACTTCTACAACTATCCGAACACCTTTAACCACGGTGAAGGGTGTCCTCTTCCGACAGGTCCTGTGACCATCGAGTTAAAGGATGTGCACTACCGCTACGACGGTGCGGAAAAAGATACCATCAACGGACTGAACCTAACCGTTTCTGCCGGAGAAAGTCTAGCTCTTGTGGGTATGAACGGAGCCGGAAAGACCACGCTCATCAAGCTGATTTGCGGTTTGTACGCACCGACCTCCGGTGAGATTTTGGTAAACGGAAAACACATCAACGAATATAACATTGAGGAATACTATTCCATGATTTCCGCGGTATTCCAGGACATCAAAACCATTGCCTTTTCCATGTTTGAGTTTGTGGCAAGCGTGGACCTTACCCGTCCGACCGCAAGAGAAGATGCCATTGCCGCTATGAAGCTTGCGGGGATTTACGAAAAAATCGAGAAATTACCGAACGGTATCGATACTCATTTAATGAAGGGCATTCATGATGACAGCGTAGACCTCTCCGGCGGTGAAATGCAAAAGCTGGTGTTGGCAAGAGCCATCTACAAAAACGGTTCTATCTTAATCCTTGACGAACCGACCGCAGCCTTAGACCCGATTGCGGAAAACAACTTATATTTACGTTACAGAGAATTAACCGAAGGAAAAACTTCTATCTATATTTCCCACCGTTTTGCCTCCACCCGCTTCTGCGACCGTATCATTTTACTGGAGGACGGCGTCATTGCAGAATCCGGTACCCATGAAGAACTGATGGCTACCCGTGGCAAATACGCCGAAATGTTTGAAGTACAAAGCAAATACTATAAGGAGGGCGAAGTCCATGCATAATTACAAAACTACACGACGGGCGTTTCGGCTGTATCATTCCTACAATCCGCACTACTTTCCGCTTCGCCTGTTCCAAATCCTTTTTACCAACCTGACACCGTTTTTTACCCTGTGGATGTCGGCGGAAATCGTTACCGCATTATACGAAAAGAAAACCAAAGAAGAACTGTTCCTGTTGGTAGCCATCACTTTATGCGGAAAATTGTTTATTCATGTGATGGGTGCAATTCTCGGCAGGTGTGTAGACAATGCGCTGAAACAACTGGAACATAACGAAGCCGCAGCCTTTAACAAAAAGACGTTATCTTTAGACTACGATAAGTTAGAGAACCCGGAGGTTCGGCATCTGCGACGCAAGATTGTAGAGAATTCCTGGATCAATTGCTACGGTGTAACAAATATGCGCTGGTGTTTAGAAAACCTTATCACCTATTTGGTCAACATCTTGTATTGTAGTGTTTTATTTGTGGAAATGGTATCCCTGATTGCAAAGCTTTCCTTTGACATCCGCGGTATCCTGCTTTTGGTTGCCATTGTCACTTGTGTCGTTCTTACGGTTGTAATCCAGTCCCGTTGCGGTAAAAAACAAGCTGCTGCCTGGGAGCGTTCCGGCGACCTGCTGCTCAGGGAAAACCGCCTCGGCGGAGGATATAGCCAATCCGGCATGGACAGCCGTTTTTACAAGCAGCAGGCAATCGTAGAACAAGTTGACCGAGAACTGAGCAAAGAGCACAAAAGACTTTACAGTGAAATCAACTATATTGACTTTGCATTACGTATCCCGTCCTATTTGTCAAGCAAAGCCTCGGAACTGTGTTCCTATCTCCTCATCGGTTTGTACTGCACCTTGGGGGCCTTCCCGGTAGGTAGCGTGATTAAATATGTGGGATATCTCGGCATCCTCACCAACAATATCGGAATGCTCTTTTACACCCTGAGTTCTTTAAAAACCAACGAACAGTTCCTTGAAACCTACTTAGAGTACTTCGATATCCAAAACGACATGTACCAGGGCAGCCTTTCCGTGGAAAAGCGTAGCGACAAACAGTTTGACATCGAATTTAAGAATGTCAGCTTCCGCTACTCAGGTTCCGAAGACTTTGCATTAAAGGATATTAACTTAAACCTTAAAGTCGGAGAACGCCTTGCGGTGGTAGGACAAAACGGTAGCGGAAAAACCACCTTCATCAAGCTTCTCTGCCGTCTCTACGACCCGACAGAGGGAGAAATCCATATGAACGATTTCAACGTCCGCAAATACGATTACAGACAGTATCTGGACCTGTTCTCTGTGGTATTTCAGGATTACAACCTGCTTGCTATGCCGTTAGGTAACAACGTAGCTTCCTCCGAAACATGGGATGCTGTAAAGGCAGAGCAAATGCTGTACGAGGTAGGCTTCGGAGAACGCTATGAAGAAATGCCGAAAAAGTTAGAGACCTCTCTATATAAAAACTTTGATGAAGAAGGGGTCAATGTTTCCGGCGGCGAGGCTCAGAAAATCGCACTGGCAAGAGCACTTTACAAGGACGCACCGTTTATCATCTTAGACGAGCCGACCGCTGCCTTAGACCCGATTGCCGAGGCAGAGATTTACTCCAAGTTTGATGAAATCGTTGGAGACAAAACCGCCATCTACATCAGCCACCGTCTCTCTTCCTGCCGCTTCTGCGATAAGATTGCGGTATTTGATCAGGGCCGGATTGTACAGGTAGGTACTCATGAAGAACTGCTTACAAACACAGAAGGAAAATACTACGAACTTTGGAATGCACAGGCATCTTACTATGCGTAAGATACAAAAAACCTCGTGATACAACGAGCTAAGACAGAACACGAAAAAGGCCGACGAGAACCGCAAGGTTCTTGGTCGGTCTTCTTTTGTGTTCTTATCGCGGCGACTGCCGCAGGCTTACGGTTACGCAGGAACCGTTAGACTCGGCTCGTTGCTATTTTAACTTTTATTTCAGCTACCTTTTCTGCCTTAAACTCCTTTCCCGCCACGATTACAACTCTTTCCTCCGAAAACTCCAACACCGGCACATCAATAAATTCCTTTTCCCGGAAAGACCAATCGATCAGCTTCTCATCCACAAGCCATACACTTCCTACTTTTCCTACAAAGAAGTTACGGTCCACCGACGGCCAATCCTCCTTTGCTACCGGCCTCCGCTCTTTCTCTTCTCTGATTGCTACAACGGTTGCTTTCCGTACCGCACCGACCTCAACCGTCTTTTTCCCCGGAATAACATAGAACAAAAACTCCCGGTCCTCACCTACAATATATCCATCCATAAACCCGTTATTCCATCCGGAAAGCTCAACGGAACATTTTTTTGAATAATAAGCCTCCAAGCTTCGCTCCTCCGGTATCACTTTATATCCTGCAAAATCACTTACTCCAACCACCTGCTCCGCTCCCTTAGATTCTACCCCCAGTAACTCATCTACGGATACTTGGAATAAAGCAGCCAGTGCCTTCAAATTTTCAACATCCGGGGTTCCTTTCCCCGTCTCCCATTTTGCAACTGCCGACCTTGACACGCACAATTTCTCTGCCAGCTCCTCCTGGGATAAGGAAAGCTCCGCTCTCTTTTTTGCAATCATTTCACCTATCATAATAATTCCCCCGATTTTGTATTCGTGATCACACTATTACCATAACTCAATCTGTAAAAGAACACAAGTTACTTTTTGTTACGCTCCGTAACACTACGTTATATAGCCGTTTTTCATAACTTCCGGTTATACCCTTCCTCAAGATCCTCCCGATACTTTTTTTGATAGATACACACTTTTCTCGTCATTTCTATATTTTTTCCATTTTCCCCTTGCTTTCTCACTTCCCCTCTGCTATAATCAAAATATATACTACGTTATCGTATTATAACTTTTGGTGATACATCAAAAGTGTACTTTTCGTCCCCTTTTTTCGTGATTTCAATCTTCGGGGACTTACAAATGAAGGAGGGAACATGGAAGTCGAATCTACCTTGTCCTCCTACCGCATTTTTAATGCAGTCGCGGAAACGGGCAATCTTTCCAAAGCCGCCAAAGAACTTCTTATCAGTCAGCCGGCCATCAGTAAGGCCGTCAGTAAACTGGAACAGAGTCTGTCGGTGAAGTTGTTTATCCGTAATTCCAGAGGCGTTAAATTAACGGAGGAGGGTGCCCTGCTGTACGAGTACACCTGCTCCGCATTCGAAGCTTTGCGTCAGGGAGAAGAAAGTATTCGCAAGATACATACCCTCGGCATGGGCAACATCAAAATCGGAGTCAGCACGACGCTGTGCAAGCATCTGTTACTCCCTTATGTACAACATTTCATCGAAGCATACCCACACATCAAAGTTAATATCGAGTGCCGCTCTACCTCTGAGACCATGGCACTTTTAGAAGAAGGGAAGCTTGACATCGGACTGATCGGCAAACAATCCCGATCCCGCAGCATTGATTTTTTCCCTCTAAAAACGATTCAGGATACTTTCGTTGCCAGTCCCGCCTACCTCACAGGCTTATGTGAACGCGAGCCCGGCATTACCGGCAATTCTGAAAGCATACTGCGGAAGGCCAACCTGATGATGTTGGATGACAAAAACATCACCCGTACTCATCTGGATGAATATTTTTCCGAATATAACTTCCATCCCGGTCAGACGTTGGAAGTCAGTAACATGGACTTACTCATCGAATTTTCCAAAGTCGGTCTCGGCGTCGGCTGTGTCATCCGAGAATTTGTGGAAAACGAATTGGCAGACGGTTCCTTAACAGAGCTTGTCATGCCGCATTCTCTTACAAAACGCACTGTCGGCTTTGCTTATAACAAGATTGCGGCACAAAAGGATTCCTTAAAACGATTTATTGACTTTTACAAAGGAGAACATACGAATGATTAGAAAGATTAAGCGCTTTTTCCGGCACTATCTGAAGCTTTTTCGACGTAAAATAAGACATTGGATTTTCCGATTTCTCGTAGCTATTCACGAGGGTGAAATCCGATTTTCCTTCTTCTATACGGTTTGTTTTCTGTGTATTGCATTTCTGTGTATCGGCTTCACGTTCAACACAGATGTAAAGAAAGAAGCACCAACCGTCGATTCCGCCCTCGGCAGTGAACTCACACAGGCACTGCGGCATTCCGAATCCAGAAACCGGCACACAGAGACAGCCGTAGACGTTACCCTGTTCCTTCTTCCGAATGCGGAGGACGAGAATGCACTGTCCTCTTTTTACAACTCCCGCCTTTACGGTTTTTATCTGACAGGAAAAGAAATCACTTACCTCCCGGAATTGTATGCTTCTCTTTCCGATTCCTTTGTTTACGGTACCCCGTACATCGGCGGCTTGTCCTTTTCCTATAATCCGAAACGGTTCATTTACAACCGTGCTACCGATATTTCTCTTTACACAAAAGAAAGCACGGTCAATCAGCTTTCAAAAGATACGTTATATTATGTTGTAGGAACGGAATCTGTTTTCAGCATGTTCCATTATCTTTCCGAACGTACCTTTCATTTACTGAATATCCAACCGAAGGATGCATACGGTTCTCCCGTTTCCGATTACTCAGAACGGTTACTGTTGGGTGCCGGCGGTTCTCTGACTGTTGCGGACGTATACAACCGGTATCCGTCACAAAACCGCAACGCTTCTATTGCCCCTGCTCCGCAGGCAACAGACATTATACGTTGCAATTCACTCAACACATCGGTCCTGTTTACACAGTTGAATCCGGCCGGTTACTTCCTAATCGGCTGCGTACTCCTCTTTACTGCGTTGGCCGCAATCGTGCGTCCTCATTTGCGACGAATCATTATCTGGTTCCGCCTTTTTATGTTCCATCGCAGAAAACGCGCAAAATTTTCTCTTCGAACCAGGATATATTCCGCACGTATCGCCAAGCGACACGTTGCTTAGTCCTCCTCACTCTGCCTATCCGTTTTATTTCGACATAATACGGGTAGGCAGTTTTTTTGTACTTCAAACCCCAATCAAAAAATTTTTAATATTTTTCAAAAAAGATGTTGACAGAATCATTTTCATAAGGTATAATACTCCTTGCTTGAAGAAAGCAACACACCATGCGCAAGTGGCTCAGTGGTGGAGTATCGCCTTGCCAAGGCGAGGGTCGCGGGTTCGAATCCCGTCTTGCGCTCTAAGAAAAGAACAGGACAGTATCATTGATACTGTCCTGTTTTTTTCGTGAGCGCAAGCGCTCACGGACCCGTGGTCCGAAGTCTCCGCTCCGCTTCGGTCGGCGCATTACCGAGGTCCCCCGGACCTCGTGCGCCCCGTCTTGCGCTCACGAACTTAGTCAAGTTTATGGCGGTTGAGCATTGTCTTGCGCATCTCTTTCGTGTGTCAAAAAGTTGTACCCACTTGTAGACAGTGTTATAATGCTTTGCTTATCAGTTCATAAGTATCTTTTTCCGGTAGTGGATTGTAGATATAGCCCAGTGTGGTTGCAAGGTCTGTATGCCCCAGTAATTCTCTGATTGCGTCTAGCGGTACACCGTTGGATGCAAGTATGCTTGCATAGGTCTTGCGGATTTTGTGGGAGCTTTTTGTTTTTACCCCTTGCCGTTCTGCGTATTTCTGCAATACATAGGCTATCTGACTGCAAGTGATTCGCTCACCGCTCCGAGTAAAGATATACTCTCCTTGCCGTGGAATCTTCTTTAGCAGTT
>JAFTPY010000147.1 GCA_017463035.1 Lachnospiraceae bacterium | reverse complement strand
TTGAAGATTATGGAGGATGCAGAGGCAGGCACCACCGCAAATAATTACAAGTTTACCATTGCTGGAGCGGCAGATGAGATTACCGCCAGCATCATTAAGGGAGAGATTCCGATTGCGGCGGTTCCGTGTAATCTGGCTTCCGTGCTTTATAACAAGTCCAAGGGCGGCGTTACCATGCTGGGTATCAATACCCTGGGCGTACTGTATATCGTAGAGACCGGTGAGACGGTACAAAGTGTGGAGGATTTAAGAGGAAAGACGATTTATTCCACCGGTAAGGGAACCACACCGGAGTATACTTTAAACTGGCTGTTAAAGTCCGCAGGCATGGAGCCGGGCAAGGATGTAACCGTAGAGTATAAGTCCGAGGCTACCGAGGTGGCAGCGATTTTATCCCAGACGGAGAATGCGGTGGCAATGCTCCCGCAGCCGTATGTAACAACGGTATTAAACAGCAACGAAAAGGCCCGTATCGCCCTGGATATCACGCAGGAATGGGAAGCTTTAAACGAAGGTTCCACGGTTGTTACCGGTGTTGTGGTGGCAAATACCAAGTATCTGACCGAGAATCCGGATGTGGTAAATGCCTTTTTAGAGGAGTATGTGGCTTCTGCGGCGTATACGGTTGAAAACGTGGATGCGGCAGCGGCATTGTCCGAGAAGTTTGATATCTTCAAAGCACCGATTGCAAGGAAGGCAATTCCGTATTGCAACATCGTACTGATTGAAGGCGATGAAATGAAAGCGAAGGCAAATGCATATTTGAATGTATTGTTTGAGCAGAACCCGGCTTCCGTAGGCGGTGCATTGCCGGAGGACAATTTCTTTTATAAGAGATAAGATGCGATAAATATCGAATAAGAGGTGCACAGAATAAGGGACAATTGCGAGTGAAAAATCAACTGCAATTGTCCCTTTTTTTCGCCGGGATTGTACTGCGGCGGATTGGAAGGTGTTTAGTGCATTGTTATCAGATAACCGGTAGCTTCTGTGGACTCCTTGTTCTCCTTCTCTTTCAGTAAGGAAGAAAAGCCCTGTTCATACGGTACGGAGGAGCTTCCTACGGCCAGACCGTGAGGCGTTAAGTAGATGGCTGTACTCAGCTTCATCCCCGGATAGTTCTCTGCGTAAGCAGCAGCCTCCGGACCCTGACAATATTCCATGTAGGAGGCTACCGTCTCCCCCAGTGCTTCCTTAACGGAAAGAATCTGTCCGTCTTTCCAGAGGGTGACGTCCGCATAGACAGTGGTAAAGGCTTCCCAGTCTTCCTCGGTAAGGATTTTACAAATCGGATACACACCGTTTGAGGTAAAGCGGTTTTCGCTCATTTGCAGGTCGGCGTACAGATTGCTGTAGCCGATTAAGTTAATCTGGTTATCTGCGGTCCATGCTCTGTTGTAAAGCTTTTCGTCCGCCTCTGTTATTTCTAAGGTGGCAGTGTTCTGCTCCGGGGTTTGGGTTAAACTCAGTTTTCCTATGAAAACATCCTGTTCCTTCCTACGGTCGATTCTTTGTACAAACATAGAATCTTCGCTGCCGATAATTGCAAAGTCGTAACGGGCGGAATCCGAAAGGTTGTAGGACAGTCGGTTTTTGAAATCATAAACCACAACACCTAACTTCGCCGGTGCGGTATCGTAGCTGACGGTAGCACAAATTTCCGGATAGCTGTCATCGTTTACATCCGCCAAATAGGTAGTCCAGAGTGTGTGATAGGAAAGCAAAGTTTCTCTCCCCTTCGGAGTGTCCGCAGAAATCTTTTGGTCATCTACGTAAAAGGTGATGCCCGGAAATTCCGGAAGCTCCATTACCAGAAAACCGTCCGGGTTCTTTGTCCGGTTGTAAAAATAGTTGACCCAGGCAATAGAGCGGGGATTCGGTGTCTTTGGATGGTAATAGTCCGCCAGCAGCGCAGTGGATTTCCAGTAAGCGGTGGTGCCGGAGGGCAAATTCCCTTCGGAAGCGGCCAGTTCACGGTATTCTTCCGATGCCAGATGCTTGTTGTAGATACGCAACCATTCCTCTCCGGTACCCCACCAGGTTTCCGGGTCATATTCGCCCTCTTCCAGACCGATTCCCGTAAGCTCGGAGCAAATCTGTGCCATAAAATATTCCCGCACACCGTAGCTTCGGGCAACGGTAAGGGCGTTGACAAAGCAAGTTACGGTATTGTCGCCGCCGTCCAGCAAAAGGTCATACAGCTCTGCGTACTCGGTACGAAGACCGGTGGCGTACAGCTTGTCCTTAGTCATGGTTTCCACAATGGAAAGCAGGGCGGAGTCCGGAATAGAATCCGCGGTGGCTTCGTGTACGGCAACCAGCTCAAAGTCAAACCATACATACTGTCCCTCCATAGGTTCTGCACGGAACCGGTAAAGGCCGTCTTCCGAAAGGTCAAAGCTGTTTAGGGAATAGGTTTTGGTCTGCTCTGTTTTTCGCGAAAGTACCTGGGTGATTGTCGGAAAGGATAACTCTTCCTTTGCACAGCTTACCCAGGAACCATCTTCGCTACGAAGAATGTCAAAGCAGTCTCCGCAGGTAATATCGCGATTGTAGTTATGATTGGTCCATGTTACCGGAAGGGTAAGGTCGGACAACTGCTCCTTGGTAAAGCAGGCATACTGCTCGGTGGAAAGCTCCAGACCGATGACATCGGTGCCGGCGGTTTTGTGGGTAAGGGAGAGGAAAATCAGCTCTCCTTTGTCTTCAGAGGAGGCAGCGTTTGTTTTCTCTTCCGGCTGTACCGGGTTGGTTAAAAAGCAAACACCTACCGTAATACAGGAGACAACGGCAAGAAGGATGACCCAAAAGGCCGGTCTCTTGTAATGGAGTACATTTTTAATTCTTTTCTTTACATGGACCTCGCCGAAGGCCAACGGACAAACGGAAATCATCTTCCGGGAGATGCTGTAATTGAGCAAGGTGGAAGAATAGGACTTGATTTCTTCCGTGTCCATGTCGCGGATGACACGCTCGTCACAGGCCAGCTCGATATCCTTGCAAAGGAATATGTAGGCAATCCACAAAACCGGATTGAACCAGTAAACGGGCAATAACAAAAATCCGAGAGGCTTCCAGAAGTGATCCAGACGTTTAAGGTGCGCCTGTTCGTGGGCGATGACATGCTCCGCTTCCTCCGGCTGAATGGTGGAGGGCAGGATAATCCGCGGACGGAACATACC